>JAHJCZ010000189.1 GCA_018812705.1 Candidatus Omnitrophota bacterium | reverse complement strand
TTAGCTGCGGAGAAGAGCTCTATTCCTAACAAAATTTCAGCAGTAAAATCTCCTCTTGAAAGTGAGATAGCCCAACTTAAAGAAAGCTTGAATGATTCCAGATCATCATTACCTCAAAAGATAGAAGAAGCCCAGAAGCCGCTTGAAGCAACCATAGACACTCTAAAAAACAATTTGAAAGCAACTGAAGACTCAATCCCTTTAAAGGTACAGCAAGCAAAAACAAGTCTTCAGGAGCAAATTGAAAAGCTTAAACAGCAAATCAATGAAGCTAATAGCTCAATACCTGGCAAAATTGCAGAAGCTGAAAGTGTTTTAAAGAACCAACTAGCAAAGTTAAAAGAAGAATTAGACGCTGAAAAAAGCACTTTTCCTGATAAAATTTCAGCAGTAAAAGTTCCTCTTGAAAATACAATTAATCAGCTAAAGAATGAATTAGATTCTGTTAAAAATTCAATACCAACCAAAATTGCAAAAGCTGAAGATGTTTTAAAAGATCAAATAGCAAAATTAAAGGAAGAGTTAAATTCTGAGAAGAGCTCTGTTCCTGATAAAATTTCAGCAGTGAAAGTTCCTCTTGAAAATGAGATTGCTCAACTTAAAGAAAGCTTGAATGTTTCCAAATCTTCATTGCCTAAAAAGATAGAAGAAGCTAAGAAACCACTTGAAGTAACTATAGAATCACTGAAAAAAGAGTTAAAAGACTCTGCAGACTCAATTCCTATGAAGGTGCAGCAAGCAAAAACAAGTCTTCAGGAGCAAATTGAAAAGCTTAAACAGCAAATCAATGAAGCTAATAGCTCAATACCTGGCAAAATTGCAGAAGCCGAAAGTGTTTTAAAGAACCAACTGGCAAAGTTAAAAGAAGAATTAGACGCTGAAAAAAGCTCTGTCCCAGCTAAAATTTCAGCAGCAAAATCTCCTCTTGAAAATGAGATTGCCCTGCTTAAAGAAAGCTTTAATGTTTCCAAATCTTCATTGCCTCAAAAGATAACAGACGCTAAGAAACCTCTTGAAAACACAATTAATCATCTTAAAAATGAAATAGATTCTGTTAAGAATTCAATTCCTGCCAAAGTTGCAAAAGCTGAAGATGTTTTAAACGTTCAAATAGCAAAGTTGAAGGAAGAATTAGCTGCGGAGAAGAGCTCTATTCCTAACAAAATTTCAGCAGTAAAATCTCCTCTTGAAAGTGAGATAGCCCAACTTAAAGAAAGCTTGAATGATTCCGCATCTTCATTACCTCAAAAGATAGAGGAAGCTAAGAAACCACTTGAAAACACAATTAATCAATTAAAAGGTGAATTAGCCTCAGTTAAGAATTCAATCCATAGCAAAGTCGCAAAGGCCGAAGAGATTTTAAGGACTCAAATAGCAAAATTAAAGGAAGAGTTAAACACTGAGAAAAGTTCTATTCCTGATAAAATTTCAGCAGTTAGAACTCCCTTAGAAGAACAGATCACTCAGTTAAGAACAAGACTAAAAGAAACAGATTCTTCATTACCTTCATTAATTAGTAAAGCAAAGCAACCATTAGAAGAAACTGTTTCTTCTTTAAACGAAGAAATTAAAGCTCTTAAACTTTCAATTCCTGAAGAAATAGCTAAAGCTAAAATACCTCTTTCTGAAAAAGTAAATAAATTAACTCAAGATATAAAAGCGCAAGCAGAATCAATTCCTTCAATAATTTCAGAAGCAAAAAAGTCTTTAATTGAAAAGATTGAAAGCCTTGAGAACGAATCCGTATCATTAAAAAGAATCCTTAGCCAAAAAGATGCTTCTATCGGCGATCTAACTCAAACAAATAAGGCAATTTCAAAAGACCTTGAGAATTCAAAGCAGAACAATATATCACTTATCAAGGACATCTCTTTTTTAGAAGAAAAGCTTTCTACGCTAATAAAGAACAAACCAATTGAAATAAATTCTGCCAAAGAACCTTTAATGGTCCAGATCAAAGAATTAAACGAGAGTTTAAGTCTTTCAGATGATGCTCTTGACAAATCTGTCAAGAAATTTGACGCACTTAATCAGACTTATATAAATCTAAGAGAAAGGTATACTGATTTTTCAAAAATGCATCAGATTTTACTATCAGATAAAGAAAATATTGAAAAACAATCAGCACAATTAAAAGCTAGTATTCCTCAACAAATCGAGCTAGCTACTAATCCTTTAAATAATTTAATTGTTGAGCTAAAAGACAATTTAAGCTTAGAAGAAAAGATTCTTAGAGAAAAAGAATTGGAAATTGCTAATCTTTCAAAGCAAAACTCAATCATGCTGAATGATTATAAACAAGCAAATCTATCTATTGAAGAACTTAAAAACAACTTATCTGTTTCTAAAAATGAAATTAAATCCCTAAAGGATTCAATTCCTTTGGAAATTTCTGAAGCAAAAAAAGCATTGCTTGAAAATATTACGAACTTGAAATCACAATTATCTTTGAGTGAACTCTCAGACAAAAAGAATGCTTTTTTAGTTAAGTCTTTAAATTCAGAAATGAAATCAAAAACTGAAAATAATTTAAAACTAAAAGAGACCCTTGACAATTTAAATGTTCAATTAGAAAAATCAAAATCAGAATACACAAATTTGAAAGATTCAATCCCTATAAAGATAAATGAAGTAAGAATCCCTTTATCTAAAGAACTTGCAGCTGAAAAGCAATCAAAAGAAAAGATAATCGAGGAATTGAACAATAAGGATAAACTATTATCAGATTTAAAAGAAATTAATACTGACTTAAAAAGTGAATTGAATATTTCTAAGATGAATAATACTGATCTAACTGAAAAATTCTCTGGAATAAACACAGACCTTAAAAATGAGAATACAAGACTTTCTAATAGATTAGAAGAACAAAAATCCAATTATGGGACAAGCATAAGCTTTTTGGAGAAAAATTTATTAGAAGCAGAAGGATTAATTATAAAAAATGATCAGGAAATAAGCAGGCTTGCTTCTGACAATTCATCAAAGGATAAAACTATTGCTGAGCTAAACAAAGTTAAAGCTCAAATACCACAAGAAATCAAAAAGGCTGAATCTCCACTACAAGCTATTATTTCAAACCTAGAAAAAAAGGCTGAAACCCTTCAAAACACGATCAACATAAATGTTTCTGAAAGGACATCATTAGAAAAAGCCTTTAAATCTTCAAAAGAAGATTTGGTCATTGAACAAGTAAAATCTGGCAAGTTAGCGGAAGATTTAAAACAACTATCTCAAAAGTCATCTGATTATAAAAATGAACTTCCAAAACTATTAGAACAAGAAAAACAACCATTGCTCAGTAAAATTTCAGAATTTGAACAAACAATTGCAAAAATAACTGCCGAATCTAAAGACAAGGCAAATACCCTATCACAATTATCTTCTAAAAATAGTGAGCTTAATAACTCGCTAAAAGCTTATATAAAAAAATCAGATGATTATAAAGAAGAGATCAAGGGTTTAACAAATAAATTACAAGAAGAAGTAAGTTCAATCCCTGAAAAGATAAAAAATGCGACCTTTCCGTTAGATAATACCATTGTAGATCTAAAGGATGAACTTAAAACATATAAAACCCAGCTTAAAGAAAAAGATGTTTTAATCACCTCAATAAGCAGCGATGTCGAATCAAAAAATAAACTAATAACATCTTTGAACAGTAAAGCCGACGATCTGCAAACAATTGTAGCTGAACTTAAAGAGAAGCTTCAATCTACAGAAAACAAAATCCCAGAACTAACTAAGCAAGCACAGCTGCCTTTACTGAACAAAATTGCAGCACTTCAAGATTCCCTTAATAAGTATGACGCAGAGAATGCCATTAAATCAAAGCTTATCAATGATATTTCAATTGAAAAAGCATCATTAAGTAAAGCTAACAAATCACTAAATGATAAAAGTAAGATGTTCAAACAAGAGATCAATGATCTCTCAAATAAGATACAGTCAATGGTTTCTGTAGAGCCACAAAAGATCGCAAGCATAAAAGCTCCACTTGAAAAAATAATAGATCAGCTAAAAATATCATTACAAGAAAATGACACTTTAATAAAAGAAAAAGAAATTACCATAACTGAATTAACTAAGAGTGAAGAGGATATAGGTTCTGATCTGTTATTAACAAAGCAAAAAGTTGAAGCAATGTCTTCGTCAATAGGTGAATTGAACGCAAGAATAGCAGCTCTGCTTAAAGATGAGCCGATTAAAATAGAAAATGCTACAAAGCCACTTTTAGCGAAGATCTCTTCAATGCAAAGCAATATAGAATTGTCAAATAAGTCTATTAACGATAAAGATAAACAGATCAAGGAATTACTTAGCAGCAATAACGATCTAACCAAAAGAATGAGTTCCCTTGAGAATCAGATTCTAGAACTTAAGGGCTTACTTGAAAAAAGAGAGAAAGAAGCGGATTTAAATGTAAAGCTACTAAAAGAAAATGAACTCCTTTTATCAAATCTCAAGAAAGATAATGCTTCTAAGTCTTCTGATCTTTTGTTAACTCAAAGAAAAGCACAGGATTTTGCTGAAACAATTGATAAATTATCCAGTAAATTTTCAACTCTGGAAGGTAGCATTCCAGATAAAATTCAACAAGCTAAGAACCCTATTATAGAAAAACTTAAAGATGTTGAAACAAGGCTTAAAAGTTCATTTGATCTTAATGAAAAATATTCAATGGATATTAATACTTTGGAAACAAAAAACAAAGAACTTATCGCTCAACTTTCATTTTCAAACAAAAAAATATCTAGTTTGGATAAAGAACTATCTGATTTGTCAAATAAACTAACTTCTGAACGCTCTAGTATTTCAACAAAGATAGATAATGCTAAATTGCCGTTAGAAAAAACTATAGTTTCCTCTAAAGAGGAACTTAATAGAAAAGATGCCTTATTGCAGCAAAAAGATTCTATTATTGAAGAACTTAAAAAGGGGAGTGGCTCTCTTAACCAGGAACTTTTAAGCTCAAAAAAAGAAATTCAAAACCACTTAACTACAATTAGTGACTTAAATGAACAAATTTCAAATATTCAAGCCAGTGTACCTTCCAAAATCGAACAAGCGAAAATACCTTTACTTGATAAAATCACAGAACACACAAGAACAATAAATGCATTAATTGAACAAAACAAAGACCATGTCGCTAACATCAAAGAATCCTCTTCATCAAAAAATGCATTAAGTGGCGAATTAAATGTTCTTAAAACTAAAAACGATAAATATAAAGAAGAAGTCACTGATCTTACAAATAAGTTGCTGGAAAACAAATCTTCACTTTCTGATAAAATTCAAAGCGCTAAGTTGCCACTTATAAAATCAATCGAGGATTTAAAGTCAAAAACAGAAGAACTATCTATCTCATTAAAGGAACGTGATTTAACTATAAATGAATTGACTGGATCTGTTAATGTAACTCAAAAAGAACTTAAAAATGCTAACATCAAAGTAAGTAATTTTACTGATTCGATCGATGCTCTAAATAATGATCTTAATGTGCTTAAACAAGAACTTGCGAATAAGAACGAATTTATTACAAATAGTAAAGATGACATTAACAAACTTTCAAAAAAGAACATTGACCTTCTCAATAATTTTGAAATTGCTAAAAATAAGAATGAAAAATATATTGAAGAAATCAATTCGCTTACAGAAAAGCTTGCATTTACTACAAATAGTATTACAACCAAGGTAAGCAATGCAAAATTACCTCTAGAGTATATGATCAGCCAAATCAAAGATGAACTTGCAAAGAAAGAATCTATTCTCAAATCAAACGAAAAATTAATTTCAGAACTCAAAAATAGCAAAGAAGATGTTCTGTCAAAGTTATCTGCTTCCCAAAACAAGGAATCAACCCTAGCTAAAGAACTTAAAGATATGGAATCAAAGCTTATTTCAAGTATTGAAAAAGCTAAGCTTCCTCTTGAAAATTCAATTTCTGACCTAAAGAATGTCCTAGCTCAAAATGAATTAACTTTAAAGAATAAAGAAGCTATGATTTCTGAGTTAAGCCGATCAGGAAAAGATATTAGCTTAAAATTTGAATCTTCAAGAAATAATGAAAGCAAACTCGCACTATTTGTTGATAAATTAAATTCAAAGATCATGTCTCTAGAAAATTCTACTGTAGCTGAAGCCAAAATAAACGAATCCAACAAAGAACTAATTCGCAAATTGCAGTCTGATAAGGCTTCTCTTGAATCTAAAGCCAGTCTTGCTAATCAAAATGAACAAAAGCTACTAGCAGAAATAAATTCCTTATCTTCATTATCCGCATCTTTAAAAGCGTCAATCGAAGATAAAATTGATCAAGTATCTAAACCATTAAAAATAAACATTGGCTCTTTAGAGTCAAAATTAAATGAAAAAGATGGCCTGCTACAAAACAATGCAAAATTAATTTCTGAGCTTAAGAAAACTAACTCGGAAACTTCTTCAAATTTGATCAAAGAAAAAAGTACTTCAGAAATTTTAAATAGTGAAATTGCTGTTCTAAAAAACAATATAAAAACATTGGAGTCCACGTTTTCTCAGAAAGTATCTAAATCTAAAGAGCCGCTATTAGTTGAAATATCATCCTTAAATAAAACCGTTCAAGAATTAAAATCAAAAAGCAGTGACGATACAAAACTTATTGATGATTTAAAAACTATTAGATCATCTTTGAGCAACAAAATGGACCAATATAAAGACATTGAAGCTTTATTAAAAAATCAATTATCTGCAGTTAAAGATGAGCTTGCTAAAACAAATGATTCAATACCTAATAAAATAAACACTATCAAAACAGAATATGAGGCTAAACTGGCGTCATTGACTGGTTCTTTAAAAAGTAAAGATCTGTTAGTGAAGTCAAAGACAGATGAGCTTTTAAAAGAAATATCTAGCAATGAATCTCTTAAAAGCAATTTAACAATTTTGTCTGGTGAAAAATCTGAACTTGAAAATCAAATTAATATTCTTTTGAAAAAAATAAAGTCTGTTGAGACTGAAAATATCCAAAAATCAGCAAGCCTTCAGTCAAGCTTTGATAAACAAAGAAATTCCGATATAAACAAAAGCCAGGAACTTCAAAAAAAGATAGTTTCTTTAGAAAACTCATTATCAAGCTCTAATAAAGGACTAAAACAATCTGAATTAAATAACTTAGATTTAATGAATAATTTATCTAAAGTTAAAGAGGAGTTAATTTCTAAGGATTCTGAAATTAATAGCTTAATAAGCAAGTATAAATCAGAACTAACTACCAAAGATGCCTTGATCAGTGATAAAGAGTCATACAGCGTTAACCTCGCAAAATTAAATTCTAAACTAAATCAAGACTTGACCGGATTGAAATTTAATTTTGCAAAACTTGAAGAAACTAATACGCTATTAAAAATCGAAAATACAAAGATTAAAGAATCCATACCTGCTACGCTAGCTTCTATTCAGGAACCATTGAACAAGAAAATATCCCTTCTTGAAGCCGAAATAAACAATAAATTGAGCATTTCGTCCGCTAAAGACAATTTAGCTCTTGATCTGAATAACACCATTATCGATCTTAAAAAAAAGATGGCGGATCTTTCTGTCGAAAAACACTCTCTTGAGAAAGTCATTTTTTCATTAAATGCTAAAATGAAAAATTTTGAAAATAGCATGTCAAAAACAATTGAAGGCTCAACAAAAGCTCTAAATGCTCAGGTTGAAGATTTACAAAAGGCATTGAATAAGACAAAAAAAGACCATGAAAAGATACTAGATTCAGAAAAGCTAGTCTTAAATAGCAAGATAAAATATTCAGAAAGCAAAATTGATGATTTAAATAAGGTAATTAATGAGTTGCGCTCAGAGAAGAATTCTTTAGAAGATAACGTTTCATCACAAAACAAGGCCTTTGAAAGGCAAAATACTGATATTCAAAAAGCCAGCATCGAAGCAAATACTTTAAGGTCCAAGATATCTGAACTTCAGTCATCAATCACAACTACCGTAGAACGTGCCGAAGCACCTTTAAAAGATAAAATATCATTGCTCGAAAAATACCTAAACAATGAAAAAGAAAAACAAGATAAATTGGCATCCGAGATCAAAGTAATTTCTGATAACAAAGTTATGCTTAATGAGCAATATGCAGATTTAATTGATCAAAATTTAAAATTAAAGAGCGAAATTG
>JAHJCZ010000092.1 GCA_018812705.1 Candidatus Omnitrophota bacterium | reverse complement strand
TAATTAAAAGTTATCTTTTTCCTGATTCTCTTTAATCTTACCTTTAAAATAATCAACAGAAGCAACCATAACCTTCTCCATGATCTTTGGAGTATCTTTCAGCAATTTGGAGCCAGCAGAAGATTTATAAAATTTGATCAAATCTTTTATTTCTTCTTTTGAAAATTCTTGATCATAAACAGGCACAAGCGAATTTAAAAGCTCTTTTGCATCGACCATTCTTTTCAGCTCCTCTTTTTTCTTTTCAGGTATCTGCGTCATAAGGGTTGAAATAGTATTATCAACCGTCTCTTTCATTCCATTAACTGCAAAAAGATCAATTATCAACTCATCTTTGGGCTTATCCTCTATCATTTCTTGCTCCTCAACATTCTCTTTTGCCTCATTTGAAACATCCTCTTTCACCCCTCCCAAAGGCTCTTCAACAATATCCTCTCCGATCCTTTCAATATCCTCATTAAATATCCTTCCCTGACCCGAAACAGTAATAGAATAAGAATTCCGTCCTATAATACGTGCATTTCTAATAACTGTGCCGTCTTTTTTATAAACATTCTCAGCAAAACCTACTGATGCAAACATCAAAAACACAACTAACAAAAGGGGTATCTTTTTCATTAATGTTCCTTTCATGATTTAAAATACGTTCAATAGACATCTTTAACGAATACTTCCATACTATAGCAAAATTCTCTGCTATCTTATTGTTCTTACCTTTCCTTTATCAAGAACTTGAATACCATTTAAAGAGATATCAACTATTTTCATCCCGTTAATGGTATCTCCAACTTTATAAACCTCATCTCCTATCAAAACTACATTTTCATCCCCAGAGGCAACAACCCCGCTGATCTTGATTTCCCCCAATTCAGAAGAAACTTCTTGGACATTATATGTATCTTTAAGCGGTAGTCGCTTGGAAAATACCTCGCCGTTTCCATATGCGGGCAAAGTCAGCTCACCTATGTTTGTTTCAATCAGAATTAACGCCGGCTCATCTTCACCCGATGACAAAAATTCAGACATAACAGTTTTTGCATTACAACCAACAAGAACCCCGGATTTAACATCATAATACCAAGTTCCGCTTACCGCGCCCCTAAAGAGTGAAGCCGTTACCGCGTAAACTTGCGTACTCCTCCATTCTCTTATTTCATCAGTCTGAACAGCTGAAAATATTAGATCAATCCCCTCATTGCTGCCTTTCTTCCTAAATTTCTCAGGCACCCAAACCGGACCAATAACTCCTTTTAGTTCAAGCAATTTTCCGTCACGCCTCTTCATAAACCTATCAACTAATACTTTTCCATCTTCTTTATTGGTTTTTACAAAGTTGTTGACCAGCATCTTTTCATCAGAAGAAACAAGGCTAACTTCAAAATACTTATTGCTTACTTTAGTAAAGTTGATCGTTAAATAGTCCGAGTCTATTTTATATTTCAAATATGCACCATCAAAGATTGAAGATGGGGTACGGCTGGAACACCCCACAAAGAACAAGCTGATACAGAACAAATATATTATTAAAAATCTTTTATACATATTTCCTTCCTACTCATACCTTTCAAAAGCAGATAAATGAATCTGGGCAAAAAAACTTAAATACATCTTTTCTATCGAATTAGAACAACTCACTAGTGATTCTATAGAAAATACAAATAACGGTCAAACAAAATAATTTTGATGTTTTTATAATAGATCCAGAAAATTCTTTCTATAAAGGACTTAAATTATATAGATAAACAGCTGCTCCCTCTTGAATGAATTCGTCCATTTTGTGCCCTTTTTTGTTCAAATAATCCAATAACCACTGTGTACGCTTTTCTGAATAGTGTGAAAATATAATCCATGTGCGCGGATTATCCTTAAAAGATCTGAGATCTGCAAGCAGCTTATAGTTTTCCTCTTTCCTGTATCCATTCAAATATCCCTGATCGTTAAAATTAAAATAAACATGTCGAATTAGTACGGTATTTATTTCCTTGCTGACATTATAAATAATTTTTCCAACCAACATAGGCTGGTTTCCCATATCAAAATATCCATGGTAATAACCAAATGTGTTTTGGGCTGCAGTATTGAGATACACTGAATCACCTGGGGAATAATGCACTTTAAGGTATTCCACAACTTCTCTCATTTCTTCCTTTTTATGTGTTGGATAGAGAAATTTCTTGATTTGCAGAGTGATCGGGTAGAACAATAATAAAAATAGCAACGTTACGCTTGTCCATAAAAAATACTTGCGAAAGTAAGAAGAAATGCGGTAAATTCCTTCAGTAAGAAAAATACACAATATTGGAGCCAGAAATAAGATCATGCGTCCTTTGAAAGGATATCTATTGATAATAGCTGCTGTGAAAACTATCAATAAGGGTGAAATAAGAATAAACATTGCTTTTTTATCTTGAGAATAAAAAGATATGATGCCTACCATAAACAAACTAAACGCTAAAGCAGTAAAATATAAACCAACAACCGATCTAAACATTTCAAGAGCAACATTTCTAACCCAAAGCAAAGAATCAATTAAGGAAGAATCAATAGGCATAAAACCACCGCTCCACCACTTTAAGTAAAAATTATTTTGGTCAATCGCATTAAGTTCGATTTTATAAAGAATTATAAAACTGGTAAAGATCATTATGCTGGAACAAAGAAAATAAAGTAACTTTTTCTTGTTGTTTTGTTTCAAGCAGAAAAACATTAGATTTAAACCAATTCCCGCGACAACAAATACGGCAGGATAAGAAAACCAAATAACGACAGCACATAATATCCCAAAAAAAAGAAGCTGCCTCGGAGTGGAATCCTTTTTGTATAAATAATTTGAAAAAAGAAGCAACATCGCTGTAAACATAACATCACAAGAATATGGCTTGAGTTCAGCAGCATAGTATATTAATGGATCAGCTAATACAAAAAACGTCAATGCTATGAGAGTGCGCAATGAGTTGCCCCAATAATTTTTTATCAGTTTATAAAACAATCCTAAACTAATGATGGAACAAATAAGTGGAAATAAACGCAGAGAATATTCGCAGTTAGGAAAAAGGTTAATGATTCCTTTTTCCGTTAATAAAAAACCTATTGGAGCAGTAGGGAATCCTTCAGTAACATTACCTATGCCTAAAATTATATCGCGAGAATTTCGGTTAATAATAGGCAATGCTATTGCTGCTTCATCAACCCAAAATGAGCAGTTTTCAAAATAATGCTTAAGCCTGAAAATAATTCCAGAGAATATCGCTATTTTGGATAATTTTTGATAATGATCAGTAACTAATTTCACGTTATTTTAAAAAAGTTTTTCTTTTGACGAACAACAAGGCCTAGCTAACAATAAGTTCTTCTTAATATAAGCTGTTTATTATTTAGCAATAAAGGCCATTTTGGAAATATTGTTAAGTCAAAGAAT
>JAHJCZ010000091.1 GCA_018812705.1 Candidatus Omnitrophota bacterium | reverse complement strand
TGCAATCAAACAATACTGCCGATGGAAAAGAATTTAGTAAAATATTTACAAGAACGCTATTTTTCTTCTGCCTTGCTTCTGCTGTTAATGCAACAGCCTCTTCAAACACTGCTTCAATAGACCGTATCGCATGCAACATATTATCTATATCATTTCTTTCAGCATATAGTTGTGCCTCTTGTAGGCCGCTACATTCCCAGCGCGCTATTTTCTCAATAATCGGCTGTACTGCTTCAAAAACTTCAACAGCAGTTTGAGAACGTTCAACACTCTGCTCAGAATCGGCACCACTAATCAATTTTTTAGTGATCTTTTCTGCGACTGAAGCCACTGATGAGCCGCTTGAAGCAAGGACAGCGCCTTCATCTATAATCAAGTCTTCTACCGATGAAGAACTTCTGTAGTCCGTGTCTATATAGGCCTCTGTATCTTTCATCGCAGCATCATCTTTGTCTGATAGGCCTTTAATTATATGACTTACAACTTCGTGGTAAATAATTTCTACTTGTTTTTTCTCTTTTGCAGATACTGATAATCCTGCATGTTCTAATGAGAAATAATAGGGATGCAAATAAACTTCTCTTAATGCTATGTTACATTCAGCAACTTGACCGTTTGTTAGTGTCTTGTCTAAAGTTACAATAAATTTAACACTATCAATTACTGCAGCTAATTTTTCATATAATGCAGGAGGCCCTCTTCTTTTAACATCCGATTTTAATACTTCTAACCTTTTGTCTACAACTTCTCTTCTAGCAATTGTAAATCCATCATAATAGCCGGATCCAATCTTTGCGGGAACTGCCATTGGATACTGGTTATGCTCATCTTCTCTTGGATTAATTTTATCTTTTTTAGCACTTCTAACTGGGCTTGAAACAGGCCGTTTTGCTTTAGTTAATGATTTCATCGGAAGAATGAAGCCGTTTGTCACTTCACGTTTAGGGATCCAAGGAGCATAAGATTTAAGTTTATATGCCCGACCATCAGGAGATATGAGAATTCCAACTAGGTCATCATTGAGAATGTGCTGTTCTCCGATAGAAATATTATGGGTCCCAAGTGATTTCCTTAAATTAACCAGTAACTGTTCTGATTTACCCTGCCATCCACCATAAAGGTTTGCTTTCAAATTTTTAGAACTTTTTACTTCGCCAAGTATAATTTTAACCGATTCAGGAACATCCCTTCCGGTATCAAAATGTGCCCCTATTGTAATATTGTTTGCTGTATCACGTAATGTTAGTATTATACACGGTCCTATAGCCGTTATAAAATAAGGTGCTATATCCTGGGCTGTATTAAAAACATGAAACCTCCCAGATGGTAGATTCACTGCTCCTTCTGGCGGTAACTGCACTTTTCTTCTTTTCATTCCGGCAACCTGAACAGGTTTGACTGTCGCTAACAATCCAGCTATTGCATCCACACGAGTCATTAATAATACTGCGCCTGTAAAACTCAAGATCTTTTTTATAGATTCTCTACGGGTAACTGCTGTACTTGATACTTTTTCTTTTTCATTTTCAATCAATTCTTCTACCGATAAAGAACTTCTGTAGTCAGTATCGATATAGGCTTCTGTGTAAGAAGTAAGAGGATTCGGGCTAATTTCAAATTCTAAATCAACACCATTGGCCAAAAGAGCTACTTCTTCATTCTTTCTATGTGGAAAATATATGGGCGTTATACCATTTTCTTTGTATCGTCCAACATGGACAAGATTATAAGCTTGAGGATTAACAGGCTCATACCCAAAATGCTTATTAAATAGAATTCCCAAAATGGGATTTCTATTTTCATGAAACCATTTATTAGGGAATCTCTTCATAAACTCTCTAATAAAGAATACTGATAGCCCCTTTCCTCTATATCTTGGCTCTATGTCCAGTCCTCTTATACCAAATCGTTCTTTATTATCCTCTAAACTCGCTTTCTTTACACCATAGACATGCCCAACGTATTCTCCGGACTGGGAATAAATCTGCATGCTACCATTATCTAAATCACCTGAAAAGCGCAGTTTAAATCTTAGGCCAGATACTTCAACAATATACTTTCTTCCGCTCCTAAACTCTATCCTATGCGCAGACGTGCTAGATGAAACAGTTTCAACACCTTCATCTTTAATCAAATCTTTCGCAGGTGAAGATTCATTCTTGTTATTAGTATCTGTTGATGATCGAATATTCTCATCAAGAGATACAGTTCTATCTAAATCTATCATAGTGATAAGAAGGTTTTCTCCCTCATGCTTTTCTGTGACTACTACACTTAAATCATGCAGATTAGACAATATTTCAATTATCTTTTCAAGCTCTTTAAATGCTGCTTCAATTTGATCAGACCTGTCCTTTCCTGTTAGATTTGCAAACATAACAAAATTTAATATATTTACCAAGGTACCTGTAACATAATGCCTTAATGTAGCCTTGATTATTTCGTTGGGTACCTGAGGATTTGTTTCAACTAGCTCATCTAATATTCTCCGGGTCTCTGTAACCAGAGTAGAAATTTTGTTCTCATCATTATTATTGACTTCTAATTTGATTGCTTCAGCAATTTGCTTAATTGCAGGCAAAACTTGTTCTATTGTGTTTTTTAAATATTTCCTTGTATCTTCATGTAATTTAATTTTATTATGTTTCAATCCTGACTGTGAGCTTCGGATATATTCAGCTCCATCAATCCTTGTTGTCTCTTGTTTGCTGATAGGCTCTGTTGTACTTTCATTTGCTTCATCAAAATTGAACTGCTCAACTATCTCATTAATAAACTCTTTGCTATCAACATCAACATGAAAATCTCTTCTATTTAATTGACATGATAAAATTATTCCTTCTTCCACTTCTTTATCTAGTCTGGTTACACCCTGCTCATGCAAATGTCTATGTAATTCCTCATGTTCTTTGATAAATACAATTAACGATCGGATCTCTTCTGGCGAGTATTTGTTTTTTAAAGCAGCAACTATTTCATTTTCTGAAAGGTTATAAATTACTTCATTTTTATTAGGATCAAAATATGCAACAGCAACAGGCCCACCTCTGATCTTTCCAGAATCAGCCAAATATTCCTCTAAGATAGCTAACATATCCGCATACCCCTTTATTGTTTTACTAGCATCAGGATATGTCTTAATGATCTTCTCAACAAAATCATAAAGCAAAATAGATGTTATTGTCTTTTTGGTTAAGTCACTTATGCTTTGGCGGCAATCAAAAAACTTATCCCGTGCAAAATCATTAGCATCTACTCTGGCTTCCTCCAGCCGCTTTACAAGATTCACAACATTAAGAACAGTCGTATCATTTGCACGCAGAATACTTTCATGACATAACATACACTGATAAAGCAATGCTGTTGCAGAATCCTCATGTGAATAAGTTTTTATGCTCCGCTGTAGGCTATTAAGAGCTTCTGCCTCTCCTTTTTTAATGAAATTCATGCAATCAAACAATACTGCCGATGGAAAAGAATTTAGTAAAATATTTACAAGAACGCTATTTTTCTTCTGCCTTGCTTCTGCTGTTAATGCAACAGCCTCTTCAAACACTGCTTCAATAGACCGTACCGCATGCAACATATTATCTATATCATTTCTTTCAGCATACAGTTGTGCCTCCTGTAGGCCGCTACATTCCCAACGCGCTATCTTCTCAATAACCGGCTGTACTGCTTCAAAAACTTCAACAGCAGTTGGAGAACGTTCAACGTTGTTCTTTTCTTGCATCTTTCTTAACTGCATCTGAAGAACCGCTTCTTCTTCATTAGCATAAACTTCATAAGCTCCTTCAGGATGAGAACTTTTATGAAGTTCTTCGTGCTCAACAATAAAGCTGATCAGATCTTTTATTTCTTTTTCGGAATATTTGTCGCTAAGAATGATCTGGATTTCTTCAGGGGAGAGATTATATACAATCGCATCAAGGATAGGGTCGTAATACGCGACTATTGCTGGTCCAGCTCGAACCTTACCGGACATCGCTAAATACTCTTCCAACATCACAAGCATATCAGCATATATCTTCATTGCTTTTCCAGCATCAGGGTTTGTCTTAATGATCTTCTCAACAAAACCGTACAATAAAAGTGATGTTATTGTATATTTATCCGGGGTCTTTTCCTGTCGCAGTACATGCTGATCATTCTCGTGATTATTATCCTGTGCCTCTTTAGTCCTATCAAACATAAAGGCAAGAAGTGCCGACCAAATAATGCTCATGTTCACAATATATATATCCATATACTCGGCAAACCATGTCCAGCCTATAGTCAGAACCGTAAACCAATAAACAAGCTGGATAATATAGAATGTCTTTACACTACTTTTTCCGGTCATAAATATATTCTTTAAAGTTATTTTTTTCTTTATGGCTTTTCGCGAAATAAAATATTCATATAAGATAAAACTAAGCGGCAGAGAAACTAGCGGTGCATATATCAAAAGATCAAATAAAGCAGCCCCGACAGGAGTAAGCCCTAATTGCCTGATAACAGGATAAAGCACTGCAAAAACAAGTAACCCGACCATAAAAGCCCCGACTATCATCCATCTAAATATTTCCCTATAATCAGTATGCTCACCCTTAACTGCCTGCTTAATATAAACACCCACTCCCCGAGTAGCCGCACCCAAGAAAAGCCTCAGCAATAAAGCGCCTAGCCATGTTGCTGAACCAATAAAAGCTGCATACTCTTCTCGGAAAAATACTGAAACATTCGCTATTGAAAGGAACATTATAGTAGCGGTCATTCTTTTCCTGAAAACATCTCGATTTTTCTTTAATGACTCTCCTAACTTGGTCCTATCACTTCTGGACTGTATATTCTCCAAACCTAAATGCTTAAATGCTTCCTCAGCAGAATCAACAATAATGAATAACTTTATATCCTCTTTCTTAATTAAAGCGCCAGATGGACAATCCAATGCTGCCTTAGCTATCGCTCCAATAACAGGCTCCCAGAAAAATTTACCGATAAGAACAATAGGCCTTTTTTCAACTTTCCCTGTTTGCATTACTGCTACAAGGTCAAAGAGCCGGCTTAATGTCTTGATCCTTCCTGGCAAGAAGACGAATGCGCGGGAATTTTGTTCGATCAAAACATGATGGTTTGTAGCGCTCCTCGTGACTATCCTGTTTTTCTTTTGATAAAGGAATCTTATTTCCGGCATTAAAATTGTTTGCTGACGTATTTTATGCCTTCCCTTTGAAGCCATGATCAAAGCTATGCCTATGTTTTTGTTCCTTGTTACTGAGCGCCCGGGGATATCTTTTGCATCAAGCATTTTTGCCAACGTTCTTACAACTTCCTCAACAACGCTATTTTTAATTTCTTTCTGTCCGATAAAAGTCACGCTTCTTTCCCATTTAGACAATCTTTGCATATTGCTCTCTAGGTCTTTGTTTGCTACATCTACTTCATCTTTAGTTTCTTTAAGTATCCTAGGCTCGCTCTCTTTGATCATTCTTACCGCTTCTTGAGGCGAATCTGTCATAAGCGGCCAGTTGGCTATTTGCCCTTCAGCTCCTATATCCCTGGTAACTCTTCTAATTTCATCAATAATTGGAGTCCAATATTCAATCCCGACAAGAACAATAGGCAACTGTCTAAACCACACCTCAAATAATTCATCCATTGTCCCAAAACCACCCGGCATAGCAATGATCCCTCTGCAATTGTTATAAAGGCCCATTTTCCTAATTACAAAATGATTAAATTCATAATTATCCTCTACATAAGGGCTTGTCTTTTGTTCAAAAGGAAGCTTGATCCTTATCCCTTGCGTCATATTATATAGACTTTTTGCAATGCCTTGCCTGATCCTTTCCTCAATATATCCTTTTAATGGTGCCTCCATCATTGACGGCCCAGCACCACTCCTTACTGCCATACCAGCCTTAAAAAGTTCTTTTCCTATTTCCATTGCCCTTAGATAAAGAGGGTCATTGTCTGGTATCCTAGCACTTCCAAAAACAACAACAGCTTCTCTCCATCTCTCATGAATGCTGTTCACTAACCTTCTTTCACTCTCAATTTCTCTTGCTACTTTTGCAAATGCTTTTGTTTTTGACCTTACAACGCCGTTAAATGTGATTATATTTTTGAATACCGAACCTACTCCTCCACGGCTGCCACTTCTCTTTATTAAATACGCTATAAATATAATGCTCAAAACTGCAACTAATATTCCTAAGCCAGCGATCGGACCAATTTGATAGATCATAGCTGCAGATACCATTAATAATGTAAAACTTAGCAGCATTTCATTAATAACAAATCCCTTATTATTAGAACGACGTTTCCTTTTCCCTTCTACCCTTTTTTGACCTTGAACCTTACTTGCTTGCTCACTTCTTTTTCTTTGCCTTGCGTTTTCAATATGCTCTCTTTGACCAGTAATATTTTTTAGTATCTTAAATGTATTCGAAGAAACACTCGAAAATGTTGACGCTTCAGTTGAATCCCGCCAATGAATACCAACCTCTGCAATTTCATACCCAGCCAAGCGTGTCAAAAGAAGCAGCTCCGTATCAAATGAAAATGTGCCGTCTTTTGCTTCTGGAAGAATCGCGCTTAAAACTTCTGGACGGAATAACTTAAAGCCCCTTTGAGTATCTCGAACCTTTCTAATTGGTCCAAGCACTGATCGCACATAAAGGTTAAATAATATACTTGTAATTTGACCTTCAAGAGGTACATTTTCAACAAACGCGCCAGGCGCTCTTCGTGAACCTATCGCAGCACCGATCTCAGCACGTCCAATAAATGGGTAAACAAGCAATCCCGTTTGTCTTAGATCAGTAGATAGATCTGCATCTGTATAACCAATATAGCGATCTGACATTTGATCAAGTGCCATTTGCATTCCATATCGAACAGCATAACCTTTCTGACTACCAAGTTTTTTCTTTATATCAGGAGTGATGTCAGCAACTACCTGTATTTGACTAAAGCCTAGAATGTCTTTTATCTCTGCGTATTCGCCCTGTATCTTCTCCCATAATCTTCTAGCACATTCAGCAGAAGCCATTGAAGGTGTTCCATCATCAACTAATAGCAATTGCCAGTTAAACCGTTGGTTTATTTGATGAAGCTCTTGTAGTTGTTCTACTTTTCTTCTTAAAGCATCTTCTCCAAAAGGATTCTCATCAGTTTTAGGTAGCAGCCTTCTTTGCTCGTTATACATACCGACAACAAAAGCTACATTCATTGGAACTTCGATCAAAGATATTGTCTCTATTGCTTCGAGAACACGCTGTACTTTTTTATCCTCTTCTGCTAAATCTACTGTAATTTTCTGAATATCAACAATTTGTGCAGATTTTAAATTTTCTATACTATTATCTTCCTTGATCTTGCTAAGCCTTAACCAATTTGCTATTTGCTTTAAAAATGCTATAACTCTCATCTTTAGGAATTTATTTAACAAATATACCAAAACAATAAAACTTGTGATCACCATTAAAGTGGCAAAAATCCCAAATAGACTTTCTTTATTAATAAACGCTGGCGTGAATCCCAAAAATGTC
>JAHJCZ010000090.1 GCA_018812705.1 Candidatus Omnitrophota bacterium | reverse complement strand
TATTAGAAGAATTTAAATATATTGAAAAAGAAATGCCTCATATAAGGTCAGTAATGATACAAGATGACACTTTTACTGAAAAAAGAGCAAGAGAGTTTAGCGAGCAAAAAATAGATAGCGAAATAAATCTCCCTTGGTCATGTTATGTGCGAGCAAACATGAGTTATTCCACAATGAGATTAATGAAAAAAGCCAACTGCCGAAATATCCACGTTGGCTATGAGTCCTGTGATCCTGATATCTTAACTAGAATAAAAAAAGGGATTTCTATTGAAAGAATGATTCGGTTTAATCAAGACGCAAAGAAAGCCGGTTTACGGATCCATGCTGATTTTGCGTTTGGATTTCCTGGAGAAACTCCTGAAAGTGCAAAAGAAACTGTTGAGCTAGCTTATCGAATGAATCCTCACACTTGCCAATTTCAAATAATGATACCATTTCCAGGGACTCCGTTTTATGATGAAATGAAAAAAAACGGATGGCTCAATGAGGATGGGCAACCAGACATGCCGCAGTTCACAAATGACCAGATCAGAGAAGTTGCTAAATATGCATACAGAAAATTTTATATAAGCCCTAATTATTTGATCAAATGCATACGCCACCCATATGAGTACTTTTTCGCTAGATTTAAAGCTATTTCGCGAGCGATACCTGCATTATTCTGGAAAAAGTGGTCATTATAAAATAATTTGTCTTTATTATAAGAATAATTATCAAAAAATTACCTTATATATTTCTTGCATACTATTTAATAATAGTAATAATATTAGATAATGCTTATTAAGCTTATCCAAAAACACAAATTGATCATTGTTACATTAGCTTTAGTTCTTTCAACAATATTGCTAAAAAGAATATCTTATAGCTTTATTTTTCCTATTTTGTTTTTTTTAGGATTTTCAAACAAAAAAGATATCACTTACAGAAGAGGGCTGATCTTTTTAGCTTTCACAATTGTAGCAATAGGAATGTTCTCTTATGTAATGAACAATTCATTAGGCCGAGATGAAAATATGTATCTAACTTCATCCAAGCTAATTGCATCTCAATCTTTGTACAATGATTTCGCATATTTCCAAATGCCGTATTTCCCGATCATCACAGGAAATCTTTTTAAATTATTTAAAGTTACTCATTATCTGTTATTTGGAAGAATAATTGCTTTTGCTGCAATATTTTCAGCTTCAGTATTTATTTACCTGATATCGTTTAAACTTACAGGAAGTAAATTCGTATCACTTGCAAGCATGTTGATATTCTCTATGAATGAAACAATTGTTAGAACCTGTGGCTATGCATGGAATCACATTATCCCGCTTACTTTCCTTTTGATAGCTTTATATTTTTATTTAAATAGCCACGTTGAAAATTCAAGGTACAAAAGATTGTTTTTTTGCGGATTCTTTGCAGCTCTAGCATTTGGAACAAAACTATTCTATATTTCAACAATAATACCGCTATTAGTTTTTACTATATTCTATCCAAAGAAATTATCACCTAAGAATCACCTTAAAACAGAAATAACATCATTTATTTCAGGATTGTTTATTGGGTCATTTTCTCTTATTTATTATCTATTTCGTAACCCTGAGATATTTGTTTTTAATAATATCAAATATCACAGTCTAAATTCATTATGGTACAAGGAAATTGGCACTTCCTCGCTTGTCTCCTTAAAACAAAAATTACTTGGCGTAAAAGCTCTTTTATTAAACCACTCAAATTTTTTTCTAACAACAATAACAGTCTTTTTTATAATAATGCTCCTGGTTTCTTTCACAAAACGAGAGAAGCCTAATGTAAATTTAAAAATTAATTATATTGGCCTGTCCGCTTCAATGCTTATATTTGCAATAATAATAGTGTTTTTGCCTTCTCCAATGCAGGAACTATATTTTATATTGCCGTTCACGCTAATGCTATTCTTAACATTATGCTTTTACAACTCAATACCAAACCACTGCAACATTTATTTCAGAAGTATTTTCATAACAACAGCAACTATAGTTATGCTTTCTGGAGGTCCTAGACTTTTTCGTTATGCAGATGGGAGAACTTTTAAAACAGAAAGTTGGAAGGGAATAGTAGTGCACCAAACAGCAAATGACATCAAAAGGAGCATTCCTAACATGAAATCAACTGACAGAATTGCAACATTATCGCCACTATACGCAATAGAATCTCAAACGAATATCTATAATGAATTCTCAACAGGACCATTTCTGTATCGAGTAGGACATTTTATTAATAATGAGAAATTAGCAAGATATAAAGGAACATCCAAGATCCATTTGAATGCTTTTTTAGATGAACAAAAACCTAAGGCTATCCTTGTTGGACACGATAAGTTAGTTGAGCAGCCCTTTATTGATTATGCTAATTCAAGAAGATATTTAAAGGTCACTAAAGATTTTGATGGTTTAACCTTATACGTTTTGAACAAATAATTTTTTAGGAGGTTTTCATGAAACACATGTTTATTGCAATACGGCCAAAACATTGGATAAAAAATATGTTTATTTTTTTGCCGCTTATATTTGGAAAAAAATTATTCATTAGTCCATTAAATACTAATACTGTGCTAGCTTTTTTCTTGTTTTCTATAGCGGCTAGTGCTGTATACCTGATGAATGACATAATTGACTGCGAAAAGGATAAAAAACATCCCGCAAAAAAATTGAGGCCCATTGCTTCAGGAAAAATCAGCACTAATACAGCAATTATAACCTCAATTCTTCTAGGCTCAATAGCTATAGCAGGAGCCTCTTTCTTAAGCATTAATTTTTGTTCAATAATCATAATTTATTTGATCGCAAATATAATCTATTCAAAAATTTTAAAAGAAGCTGTTATCATTGATGTATTTTGCATCGCTGTATTCTTTTTTCTTCGTGTTTTAGCGGGAGGTATTGTAGCAGAAACTGAAATATCTCATTGGCTTATAATAATGACAGCATTAATCGCTTTGTTTTTAGGCCTGAACAAAAGAAGACAGGAACTGTTGATCACAGACCAAAATCCACAAGACAGAAGAGTCGTTCTTGATAAGTACAGCACATATTTTATAGATCAAATGATCGCTGTTATTACTTCATCAGTTGTTATTTCATACATGCTTTACACAGTTGATGAAAGAACTGTGAGCGTATTTGGAACCAAAAATTTAATTTATTCTGTGCCGTTCGTCTATTATGGTATTTTTAGATATTTGTATTTAATTCACAAGGCAAACGCAGATGGTGACCCAACAAAATTGTTTTTATCTGATTATAAAATGCAGTTAAATGTTATATTGTGGCTTATCGTTTGCGCAATTGTAATATATTTTTAAATGAGTTTTTAATGCTAACTTTGTTAAGGAGAAAAAATGAAGGTACTTGTAACAGGTGGTTCAGGATTTTTAGGCATAAATCTGATAAGAAAACTTCTAGAGAAGGGCATAGAAGATATCATTTCTTTAGATCTGATCGAATTTGACTATACAGAAAAAGATAAGATCAATGGCATAGTTGGAGATATAAGAAATGTTGTTGATGTAGAAAAGGCAATGGCTGGAGTCGATATAGTTATTCACACTGCTGCTGCATTACCTTTGTATACAAAAGAGGAGATTTACACAATTGATGTTGAGGGTACTCGAACTCTGCTCAAAACTGCTCATAAGTTTAATGTTGATAGATTCGTCATGATCTCTTCAACTGCAGTTTATGGAATACCAGACCATCATCCTTTATATGAAAACGACAAGCTTATCGGAGTTGGCCCCTATGGAGAAGCTAAAATTAAAGCAGAAGAAGTTTGTGTTGAATTTAAGAAAAAAGGCATGTGTATCCCAATTCTTAGGCCAAAATCCTTTATTGGCCCTGAAAGGCTTGGTGTATTTGCCCTATTCTATGATTGGGCAAAAGATGGCAAAAACTTTCCCATGATCGGAAGCGGTAATAACAGATATCAGCTTTTTGATGTAGAGGACCTTTGTGATTCAATTTATCTATGCATGACCAAAGACAAATCTATCGTTAACGACATCTACAATGTTGGCGCTAAAGAATTCACGACAATGAAAGAAGATTACCAGGCAGTATTAGATAAAGCAGGCTTTGGCAAGAAAATCATAGGTTTTCCAGCCTGGCCAATGATAACCATTTTAAGAATACTTGAATTCTTCAAATTGTCGCCGTTATATAAATGGGTGTATGAAACTGCTTGTGAAGATTCATTTGTTTCAATAGAAAAAGCTGAGCAAAAACTTGGATTCAAACCAAAGTATTCCAACAAAGATGCATTATTAAGAAATTACAAATGGTATCTTGATAACTTTAAGAATTTTGAAGGCGCTTCGGGTATTTCTCATAGGGTTCCATGGAAACAGGGAATATTGAGATTTTTTAAAATCTTTTTTTAAAAATTTATTTATGCAAAATAATACTCTTTATAAATTTGATAAAAGCAATTATTTAATATTAAAGTTGTTTTTATTGTCCATTTGCGGAATACTTCTTGTTTTATTATTAACACCCTCAGGTCTGAATCTTTCCAACGATTCTGTTTCATATATAGGCACATCTAAGAATATTCTAGCTGGCAAAGGAATAATAATCGCTAATAAATCAAATGAATTAGTACCATTACCATATTTCCCTCCGTTAGTTCCAATAACATTCTCTTTGTTCGGATTGTTAAACAATGATCTTTTGTATGTTGCCAGAATATTAAACGCCTTTTGTTTTGGATCAACTATCTTTTTAGTAGGTTTTATTGTTAATAAATTCTCAAATTCAAAAATATTATCTTTACTTGCCTCTCTGTTCATTTTACTCTCTTTGCACCTTGTAAGAATCCACACTTGGCTGTGGAGTGAACCACTTTTCTATGTTTTCATGACATCAAGCTTTCTGTCCCTTGCAATTTATTATGATGAAAAATCATTAAAGGCATTTTATATATCAGCAATTTGTGCATCTCTAGCGTTCTCAATACGTTATGCAGGTATCATGGTCGTTATATCTAATTGTTTAGCTATTATGCTTATATCAACCAAAAAACCTTCTCAAAGATTTAAGCAATCCTTCATTTACGGATTGATTGGTGTTACCTTTACATTCACATGGGTTGTTTTTAGTAGATATTTTCAAACCATGCACTCAGGCAAAACATTGATAGTTAATTCATCGTACTTGTTTAATTTCAAAAATGGATTATCTGTTATAAGCGAGTGGTTCTTACCTGGCAGAATTTCATTTCCAATATTTGGGACTATTTTATTTTTATTATTCCTTATCATATTTTTTAAGCAGATATACTTTAACTTTAAATCGCCTCACAAAACGAATTTCATTACCATGATTTCTGGATTATATATAATTTCTTATGTTTCTTTTCTTTTGATAATTGATCTTTATACTTTAATAATTTTTGACCCTAGGATTGTATCTTCATTGTTTATAGCTTCGATAATATTCATTTTCACTATCAAATCTACTAATTCACAACCTTTATTTAAGCCTAATTCAATATTGATATATATTGTGTTAGTAATATTAGTTTCACATCCAATACGGATTTTAAGACATGTGAAATCTTCACAAAACAAAAATATTTCTGTTCTAAACAAGTACAAGAACAATCATAAAGTGCTTAAAGAACTTAACTTGTTACCGAACAATGCATTGATCTACACTAATATCCCAGGATTATTTAAACTATTCACTTCAACAACAGTAAAACAAATACCAAGTAAAGCAATGACAATTTATGCTGCAGACAATAAGAAGATCACGAGTGAAACAGATGAATTCTTAAGTTCTATAATAAGCAAAAACGTTTTTATTGTATATTTTGAAGATAATGAGTTTAAGGAAACAATGTATTCAGAAGAATACCTAAGAAAACATTTAAACATTGATTTTATTAAGTCCTTTGAGGGTGTTTCATTTTACAAATCAAGAGCTAAGTTATCCTTATGATAAAAGACAATCCACTTATCAGTGTGATCATGCCCACTTATAACAGGTCAAATATGGCTGAAAATGCTGCTAAAAGCGTTCTTGAGCAATCATATAAGAATATTGAGCTTATTATCATAGATGATGGCTCATCTGATAAAACTAAAGATGTCATCAATGGACTGAGTGATGCCAGGATCAAATATATAAGACATGATACAAGAAAGGGTGGCTCTGCCGCAAGAAACACTGGTATCAAAGCATCTAGGGGTGAATATTTATCCTTTATTGATGATGACAATCTTTGGATGCCTGATAATTTAGAGTTGCAATACAAAGCCTTTTCTAATTCTTCTCCAGACATTGGCATAGTCTATGTTTGGCAAGAAATTCGCTCCTTTGAAAACAATGAATTGCTTTGGAAGACTCAACCAACATTAAAAGGTAATTTAAAGGGACAATTCCTTTACGGCCAAGGAATTGGAGGAATGAATTTTTTAACAAAAAGAGAATGCTTTAATAAAATAGGCCTTTTTGATGAGGAACTCAAAGCCTGTCAGGATTGGGATATTCTCAAAAGATTGTCTGAACACTATTCCTTTGATTTCGTTCCCAAGGAATTGATTGTTTATTATATTCACCAAGAGAGGATATCAACAAATTTAGAAAGCTTGATCCTTGGCAGGACCAGAATGGTTGAGAAGTACTTAGATGAATTTAAGTTATACCCTGAGGTTTTAATTACTCATTATAAGCGAATTGGGAAAATGTATTGCATTAATGGCACGTGGGAACATGGCTTTGAATGGTTCAGAAAAGCTATTGAAATCAATATGTTTTCTATATTTAAAATAATTGCATGGTTAATAATTGATTATCCAAGATTAAAACTTTTTTCAAAGGATAAATACTTCAAAAAATACGAGATAGAATAAATGTTTAATAGCATTCCTATATTGATGTATCATGGCTTTTTATCAAAAGAACCAGATTCTAAAATAGTAAATTATGATTCAAAGCACATCAGCATAGAACTCTTTGAAAAACAATTAGAATTTTTATCGAAGAACCATACTGTGATCTCTTTAGAAGAATCTGTTAATATTCTAAAAGATAAGAAGTGTTTACCTAAAAAAAACATTGTATTAACAATTGATGACGGCTACCGTTCAAATTATCTATTAGCTTTTCCCATTCTTAGTAAATTTGGGTTTAAAGCGACAATATTCGTTACTACTGATTTTATCGATCAATTAAATTACTTATGGTTTGATAGGCTTGAGCATGCTATCAACGTAACTGATAAGAATAATATTATTTTAAAAATAAGCAATACAACGCATGAATTTAAATTAACGGATATTGATCATAAAATAGCAGCTATTTCAAAAATTAAATCTAAATTGAAAAGAATCGACGCACAACAACTTATTGATATTATCAATGAATTAGAAACCAACTTGATTGGTGACAGTAAAGAAACTATTCGAAACTCTCTGATTTACGCGCCATTAAATTGGTCTGATATAAATAATATGCTTTCAAGTCAGCTCATCAGTATTGGGTGTCACTGTAGATCGCATGTTATTTTATCTAAATGTAGCAAGGATCAAACATTTGAAGAAATTAAATCATCAAAAAATAGAATAGAAGAAAAGACAGGTCGAAAATGTGATCTCTTTAGCTACCCTAACGGCAAATCAGATGATTTTAATATTGAAACCGTTGAAATACTGAAATTTTTGAATTTCAGTTCAGCTGTTACAACTATTATTGGTGCTAATAATCATAAAAGTGACTTGTACCAATTAAATAGACTTCCAATTACAGGCCAAGGGAACATTGCCAGTTTCAAACGAACTTTAAACCCAATTAGCAGAACATTAAGGAAATTAAAGAACTCTATCTAATATGAATACTGTCTTATTTAAAAATTTTGACAAAATAAAAAAGGAGTCCTGGGACAAATTAGTTTATTCTTCAAGCCATAATACTATTTTTCAAACACTCGAATGGAATAGGGCATGGTGGGAATCATATAGCAGTTCCAATGAATTATTTATAATCTTTATTGTAAGCAATGAAGAACTTGAGGCAATTGCACCTTTGTATATACACATTTACAACAAAAAGCGAGTTTTAAAATTTATTGGGACAGGTAGAAGCGATTACTTAGATTTTATTTATATTCAAGATAAACCTGAATCACTATTTGCACTTTTAAAATTTATTGATATTAAAAAACATATGTGGGATGAAACTGCCTTTGACAACATTTTATCTGAATCTAGAACAAATGGCCTACTTAAAGATTATTCTAAAATCACTAATTTAAAGCTTTCTTTATATTCATCAAAACCTTGCCCAATTCTTGAAATAGACGATGATAAGAACATTCTGCACCAAATTACAAATAAAAAACACTTAGTAACCCTTGAAAAACAAATTGAAAAAAAAGGCAAACTAGAGATAATCCACCTTTATGATAAGGATAGGATACTTGATTATTTAAATATCTTTTTTGAACAGCACATAAACAGGCAATCAACCGCTAACATTTCCAGTCTTTTTCTTGATGAAAACACTCGCAATTTTTATAAAAGATTTCTTGTTTCATTGTCCGAAAATAAAAACATTATATTCACGGTAATCAATTGCAACAAAACCCCTATTGCATTCCATTTAGGGTTTGTTTTTAACAAAACCTTCTATTTCTATAAACCATCTTTTAATATTTCTTGGTTTCGTTTTTCACCCGGCCAATTACTTTTGAAAAAACTTTTTGAATATATTATTCAGTCAGATATTAATGTTCTTGATTTTGGAAGCGGAGAAGACCAGTACAAAAACAGATTCTCGAACAAAGAACAAACGATAAATTCTTACAAGATCCATAAAACTTTCATATCTGCCCAATTTTTCAATTTGGCAAGTTCTCTTAATAAAAATAAATTAGCACAAAAGATAATTGATCAATTTAAAAATATCGGACCGACAAAAACTTTAACTAATGTTTTTAAAAGAATATTCTCTTGTATCTTCAATATCAAAGAAATATTCCTATACAAAGTTAAAGACAGATCAAAGATTGAATATACTCCAAGATCAGTTCGTGAAACCATAACGATAAGAGAAGTTGGAATTTCCGATCTTTTTAATCTTGATCATTTTGAATCAAATGAGAAAAGAAACTCATACATTCATAAATCTTTTCAAAGATATAAAGATGATCAGAGATGTCTTGGAGCTTTTAAACATGATAAGCTTTCGGCAATTGCTTGGATAAAGACAAATAACTCTATAACAATTTCTGAAACAGATACTATTATTAACAACATTGCCTACTGTCATACTGTAAACAATTGTTTAACAGTACCAAAATACAGAAATATGGGACTATATAAACTCCTACTTGAAGAAATCACAAAAACTTATGAATCAAATGAAATATATATTTATTGCGAAACGAAAAACATCGCTTCAATAAAAGGCATTGAACAATTCTTTAATTTACTTTATAGACTTTATAGATTAAGAATCTTTGGAATATCGTTTAAGATAAAATTAAATGCTTAAGATTATGAAAATATAAAAAGAATCTCTTATGTGGGATGCGAAATATTTACAAAATAAAGAACGGAAATTTAGAGAAAAGGATATTTCTTATGGCGAATTCACTATCAAAACTAAAACAAAATGGTGGAATTTGATTGAACTTGTGAATGTCTTGAGATTCTCAGGTTTAAAAAGTCCCAAAAGTATACTTGATGTTGGATGTAGCGATGGAAGGTTTTTAGAGTATGTTTCTAAAACATTCAAATTGTGCAATTTATTCGGAATTGACTTTGCCAGAAGACCATTGAAAGACTTGAAAAATAAGCCTTTTAAAAGCATTCAAATTTGTGGAGATATGTGTAATTTACCTTTCAAGCCTAGCAGCTTTGATTTCATAGTATCTTTACAGGCAGTCCAACAAATACCTAATGCTGAAAATAGAATTAACCTTCTTAAAAATATTCACGCAATGCTCAAGGATAAAGGTACTCTTACTGTAACTGTGTTAAATCAAAAATCATGGTTCAATCTAGTAGAGAATGGAAAAGAGGGGCCGTTAAAAACAGCTCCTGATATATATGAATACCTGTACAATCCTCAAGATTTAAGAGATGAGCTGCAAAAAGCAGGTTTCACTGTTTCCATAATCACAGGAACAAATTTAATACCGGTACGCTTTCTGAAATACCTGAAATTTTTTGGAGTGCTTATAGATACTACTTTAACATTATTATTAGGATCATTATCAATAAAAAGAAGCCGTTACTTGTTGGCTGTTTGTAAAAAGTAAATAAAATGAAAATACTATATATTTCTAACCACAATCCTAATTTCAACAATAGTAACATATTCAGGGAAGATGCGATAAGACAATTAGGTCATGATCTGATATTTTTTGAAGACAGAGACTTTTTATTTCCTGGAAGACTTAGGGATTCTTACAAAATTTTTAGAAATATTGACCTAAATATTATGGAAAAGAAGTTGATCAAAACCATAAAAGCTGCTGATCCAGATATTTGCTTATTTGTAGGAGGCGGCTTTTTTAAAACGCAAACGCTTAAAGAAATTCAAAGCATGAAGTTTAAATCAATTTTATGGACTACTGACCCTTTAAGTGAATTTTATACCGATTATATTTGCAAGAATGCATTCTGTTTTGACCATATATTTTACGCAGGTACTGAGGCCAAAGTACTTCTTGATAAATTAGGATACAACAATTCTTCATGGCTGCCTTTTGCCTGTAATCCAAATTTTCACAAACCAGTAATTTTAACATCAGCGGAAAATGAAATATACAAGAGAGACATTGCTTTTGTTGGCTCCTACTACCCAAATAGAGAACAAGTGCTAGAATCAATATCTGACTATGATTTAGGCGTTTGGGGCCCTTTTTGGTCAAGAGTTAACAAAATTTCCCAGCTAGCTAGCAAAGTAATTGACACTAGATTGAATTATACTGAATGGATAAAAATATACAGCGCAGCCAAAATAGTTATAGTTTCTCATTATGATGATGGGAAAACGCCTTGCCTTCAAGCCAGCCCAAAAGTTTTTGAGGCACTTGCTTGTAAAAGTTTTATTTTAATTGATAACCAAAAAGATGCCCTATCAATGTTCAAAGACAAACAGCATTTAGTCTTCTTTGACAATAAAATTGATTTAAGGGAAAAGATCCAATATTACTTAAACAATGCTGAAGAAAGACTAAAGATCGCCGAAAATGGCTATAGAGAAGTTCTGGCATCACACACTTATAAAAAACGTATAGAAGAATTATTAAGGAAAGTAAATACTTTTAAAAAATGAACAAACACAAGAATATAACACATTTAATACCGACTCTAGGCATTGGTGGTGCTGAAAAAGTAGTTCTTAACATTTGCAAGAACTATGACAAAGAAAAATACGCAATAACGGTTATTTATTGGTTAGATCATAAAGAATTATTAAATGATTTCAAGGAAACAGGCGTCAAAGTAATAAAATTAGATTTTAAGAATACCATATCTTTAAAAACTGTTTATAAAGTCTGCAAGATATTAAAGACCCACTCCACTGACATTCTCCACACTCACTTCTTTGATGCGGACCTAATAGGCTTTTTTGCTTCATTAATTACACGAGTCCCGCTTATAATAAATATTCACAGCTATCCTTTTCCTGTTGAGAGAAAACATTCTTTTAGATATAAAATTTTATCTCTTTTCGTAAAAAAAGTCCTATGCGTTTCAGAAACTGTTAAAATCCATGTCCTTAAAGAGACAAATATAAAACCCGATTTGATCGAAGTTATACATAATGGCATTGAACTGTGTCCGGAAAACGAAAAAAAAGATACACAAGATATTACAGACGCAAAGAATTCTTTTAGAATTTCAAGAGATAATATTATTATCGGTAATATTTCAAGACTGATAGCAGATAAGGGACAGAAATTTTTAATTCAAGCAATACCACTTGTTTTGAAACAATACCCCAATTTGAAAGTTATAATTGTCGGAGATGGTCCATTAAAGTCTGATCTATCTGAACTGACAAAAAAGCTTAGTCTAGAAAATATTGTGATTTTTACAGGAACAATGACAAATATCGCAACACTTTTAAATATATTCGATATTTTTGTATTTCCAACTTTTAATGAAGCACTAGGATTGACTGTTCTAGAAGCAATGGCAGCTGCTAAACCTATTATTGCAACTAATGATGCTGCCATACCTGAATTAATTAAGCATAATGAAGAAGGATTATTAGTCAGCCCTGGTAATCCAAAGGAAATTGCCAACGCATTGATCTTTATGATCGAAAATCCGGAAAAAGCAAAAGAATTCGGGTTAAAAGCGAAAGAAAAAGTAAAAATGTTTAGTGCTGCTATAATGGTATCTAAAATACAAAAAGTTTACGATGACATATTATCCTGAGCCTGATTTATGAACATTCTATATATTCATAACAAAACACAAATTAGTGGTGGAGAGACGAGCCTTATGAATCTTTGGGAAAATATGGATAAGAAAGCCTTTAATCTATTCTTAGCCATACCAGAAAAGGGAAAGCTATCAGAATACGCAAGATCTCTAAATATGAAGGTCGTTCTATTAAAAATACCAAAAATAAGTCTATTGCATTGCTTTTCAATTGTTCGTGCACTTATAAGTTTAATTTCATTAATAAAAACAAACAAAATCGACATAATACATTCTTATTCACCAAGAAATAATATATTGGGCGCAATAGCTGGAAAGCTGCTTGGAAAACCAATAATCTGGCATGAAAGAAATCTGCCATTTGGCAACGAAAAAGACATATCAAGACAATTACTATTTTTGCCTGATATGATAATCTGCAATTCCAAAGCTGTTGCTAAACGTTTTGAAACAAATAACAATATCCCAGTCAAAGTAAAAACAATATTGAATGGTGTCAATGTGAAAAGATTTTCAACGAATAGTAATACTGATACCTTCCGACACAAATTCAATCTTGATCGCAGAAAAGTTGTCGGGATCATTTCAAATCTTAATAAAAGAAAAAATGTCGACTATTTTATTGATATTGCAGCAAAGATTGCTCAAAAAAGGAAGGATGTTCAATTTGTTATTGTCGGAGACACTTTTGAAGAGCAAAACAACAGATTTGAAGAGCTTAATAAAATAATATCAAACTTAGGGCTGAAAGATCACTTTACTTTTACAAAATTTGTTGATGATATGCCTGAAATATTATCCTGCTTTAATATTTCAGTACATGTTACTGAAAAAGAAGCATGCTCAAGAGCTATTTTAGAATCCATGGCATGTGGAAAGCCGGTAGTTGCCTTGAATGATGGGGGCAACCCTGAGCTAATTGAAAATGAAATATCTGGCATTTTAGTTGAACCAAACAATTTAGATAAATTCACAGAAACACTGAACTCACTTTTAGATAATGATCATTTATGTTCTAAATTGGGAGAAATGGCTAGAAAAAGAATCATTGAATTATTTGATATTAATGTAAACACTAAATTAACAGAGGATATGTATAAAAGCCTTTATAAGGACAATAAATGAAATTAGGTATAGACGCAAGAGAAATACAAGATGATGTTTTTACAGGGATAGGCCGTTCTCTCGACAACTTTATTAAATACTTTTTATCTCAGGATAACAATGATCAGTTAGTTTTATTTTCAAGCAAAGAATTAAAGCTCGAACCCAATACGAGGTTCAAAAACATTGTAATTCCCGGAAACATCATTTTCTTATGGGATCAAGTTGCTTTACCACGAGCAATTAATAAAGAAGGATTAGACATCTTCTATTCGCCTTATTATAAAGTGCCTCTTAACGCAAAATGTATTGTTGTGAGTGCCATACTTGACCTGATGTATATCATTTATGAGAAGTATAAAAATAAACTGAATTTCTTTTCGGAGTCATATTATAAGCATTTTGGAAAGCTTTATGCTGAAAGATCCAATATTATATTAACTTGCTCTGAATATTCCAAAAAGGACATTATTGATATTTTTTCTATTGATCCTGAAAAAATAAAGATAATACCTTTAAGTGTTAGCAATATGTACAAACCAGAAAATGATATTGAGAAGATTTCAAATGCTAAAGCAAAGTACGGGATCGAAGGCAGATATATTTATTATATAGGCAACTTCAAGCATCATAAGAATGTTGAAAACCTCATAATTGCATTTAGAAAACTTTTGCCTAAATTTAAAGACCTAAAACTTGTATTAGCCGGACCCAAAACTCATCTATATCAACAATACTTGTCATTGATAAAAGTCCTTTCAATTCAAAATAGTGTAATATTTACAGGAAGGATCCTGCCAGAAGATGAGCCACACCTTCTTTACAATGGCGCTGAAGTATTTGTCTTTCCTTCGCTATATGAGGGATTTGGGATCCCCCCCATTGAAGCAATGGCTTGTGGAACTCCTGTTATTTCTTCAAATTTAACTTCACTACCAGAAGTTATTAGTAGCGCCGGAATTCTTGTTGATCCTTGCAACACTGATGATCTTGCAACAGCAATTTCTAGTATATTAAGTAACAATAGCCTTAAAGGTGTTTTAATTGAAAAGGGATTTAAACGTGCTGAGAAATTTTCACAAGAGATCATTTCAAAACAGTATTATGATTTCTTTAAAAAACTTCTAAAGAAAAAGGATACTTAACAACTTATTGATCATGAAATCACTATTTATTGTCAATGATTTTCCTCCAATTGTAGGTGGTCAATCAACATATTATTACAACTTGTGCAGAGCTTTGCCAAAGTATTCTTTTATAGTTCTTGCTCCCAAATGGGGCAAGTATAAAGAATTTGATTCTAAACAAAATTTTACGATCATAAGAAAATTTTATTTAACAAAAATACCTTTTTTAGAAAAAGCGTTAAAGATCATACTTCCATTTTTTTACGCATTATCAATAATGTCAAAAAATGATATAAACAAGATCCATTGCGCTCATGTTTTATCTACAGGAGTTGTCGGTTTATTATTAAAAATACTCTTTAGGAAAGAATATTTTTTGTACACCCATTCTGCTGATATCATGTGCTATCAACACATCCCATTGATCAGAAAACTGCTTATTGTTATTTTAAAGAATGCCTCTAAAGTAATGGCTAACAGCAATTATACACATAACAAACTACTTGAGCTAAAAGTTGAAAAAGAAAATATCATCATTTCTCACCCTTTAATAGACTTCAGTGATTATATTAAAGAAACCAATTTAAGCAATATAGTACAGAAATATGACCTAAAAGGAAGAAAAGTTATTCTTAGTGTTAATCGTCTTATTGAAAGAAAAGGAAATGATATGGTGATCAGAGCTATTCCTATCATTAAAAGGGAACTAGCTAATGTGGTTTACCTTATAGTTGGAACAGGACATTATTTATCGACCTTAAAGTCCCTGGTCAATACATACAATTTAATGGGTACAGTTATTTTTCTTGAATCTATTACCAGTCCAGAAATTATAGATCTTTATAAGGCATGTAACGTTTTTGTTATGCCTAGTAGAGTTTGTGAAAAAAAGGGTGACGCGGAAGGTTTTGGCATTGTGTTTTTAGAGGCAAATGCTTGCGGGATTCCTGTTATAGGTGGAAGGTCAGGAGGTATTCCTGATGCTGTTATAGATAATAAGACTGGAATACTTGTTGATCCTCTCAGTGTTGATGAAATAGCTAAGGCAATAATTAAAGTACTGAATGACGAGCATTACGCAAAACAACTTGGTGAATGTGGAAAAACCAGAGTTAAAGAAATATTTGATTGGAGAAACGGAGCAAAAGAGGTATCACATCTTTTCTAGTTAATCTTTTATGATAAAAATTCTGCATATAATAACAAGACTTGATATTGGAGGATCAGCTACAAATACTATAGAAACTGTAGCTAGATTAGATAAGAAAAAATATCAAGCTTCTCTCATAAGCGGAAAAACCTCAGATCCTGATGGTTCAATTATTGAAATACTTAAGAATTATAATCTTGATTTTGTTTATATGAACGAGCTGCAACGTGAAATAAATCCATGGCTTGATCTTTTAGCTTTTATTAAACTTTGCAATAAAATAAAAAAAGGTAATTATGATATTGTTCATACTCATTCTTCTAAGGCTGGCATACTCGGTCGCTGGGCAGCTAAATTAGCAGGGGTCAAGCATATAGTTCACACGCCGCACGGTCATGTTTTTCATAGTTATTTTAGTAGGTTTTTAACCGCAATATTCTTGTTGCTTGAAAATTTTACTGCAAACATCACAGACAAAATTATTACATTGACGATTAAAGGAAAACTTGAACATATAAAATATGGAATAGCAAAACCAAGCAAATTTGTTCAAATATATAGTGGAGTAGATTTCAGCAGCATAAGCATAAACAACGATTTGTCACAAAACATTAAAAATGAATTAAAAATCGGCCATGACGCTATAGTATTCGGAACTGTTACTAGATTAGAACCTATAAAAGGAAATGATTTTTTAATTGAAGCAATGCCCGAGGTCATTAAAGTAATCCCTAACGCGTATTTAGTGATTGTGGGAGATGGTTCAGAGAAAGAAGACTTATTTGATCTATCAGCCGCCTTAAATGTTCATAATAATATAAGGTTCGTTGGATCAAAGCATAACAAGTACGATTTTATAAACATGTTTGATATCTTTGTCCTTAGCTCTCTTAATGAAGGAATGGGCAGAGCAATACTTGAAGCTATGTATTGTAAAAAACCGGTTATTGCAAGCGATACGGGTGGCATTCCAGAACTTGTTGTAGAAGGAAAAACTGGTATGCTAGTTACACCTGGCGATTCTAAGGCTTTGTCAGAAGCAATGATCACTTTAGCAAAAAACAAAGATCGAATTGTTAGTTATGGTAACAGCGGGAACAAACTAGCAAATAATATGTTCAGTATCAAGACAATGATCTCTAAAATTGAGAATCTTTATGAAAGTCTTTTAAATAAATGATAGTTTCAATACATCAACCACAATACTTACCCTGGCTAGGATATTTTGACAAAATTATCCGTTCAGATGTTTTTGTTTTGCTTGATAATGTACAGTTTAAAAAGAACGATTGGCAGAACAGAAATAAAATAAAGACATCACAAGGTGCGCAATGGATAACAGTCCCCATAATTCATGATTTTGGACAATCAATTTCTGATACACAAACAAACAATACTGTTAACTGGAAAGAAGAGCATCTAAAAACACTTACGATTAACTACAGTAAATCTAAGTATTTTAAGAAATATATCTCTTTATTTGAAGAAGCATATACTCAAGAGTGGGAATTTTTATCTGACATAAATATTTATTTAATTAAAAAGCTTGCTAAAGTACTATGTATTGACACAAAGATCGTAAGATCATCTGATTACGATACAACTGATGAGAGAACGATCAGACTTGTAGATCTTTGCAAAACTTTTAATGCAGATACTTATTTATCAGGCATTGACGGAAATAAATACATGGACTTTGAGATATTTAAGCAAAACAATATAAACATTGTAACACAGGAATACAATCATCCAGTTTATTCACAACTATTTTGCAAAAAAGACAAAAATGCTTTTGAAC
>JAHJCZ010000089.1 GCA_018812705.1 Candidatus Omnitrophota bacterium | reverse complement strand
CTCATAATTTCAAAGAAAATTGTATTGTGTACACAGGAACTCATGACAATAATACTGTTATGGGTTGGATCGAAGGCGAAGCCTCAGAACACGAGATTAATAATTTAAGAAGTTATGTTAAAAAGGAAGCGAATCTTAATGAAGCAAATTGGGAGTTGATAGAATTGTCTTTAGGATCAAAAGCCAAAATTGCAATTACGCCCCTTCAGGATGTTTTGGGATTAAATGCAACTGCAAGGATGAATACTCCTGGAACATCCAGTGGCAATTGGGAATGGAGATTCTCATATGAAAGAATAAACTCTTCTATAACAAAAAAATTAGCTGAAATTACGAAAAGATCGGGCAGGAAATAGTTTCTGATGATAAAGAGTTTTTGTAAAATATTGCCACTGATCCTGGTTGTTGCTATTGCTGGCTGTTCTTATGTTGGGACAAGGAAGAACATTGTAAGTGAGCCGACAAAATTTGTTAAAACAGGAAGCATTATTGATGTGGATCGCATAAAGTACGGTGGCAAATTATTAATAATTCCTTTTAAGGCTGGAGAGAATGTTGAGCTTAATGATCAGATTGATAAAGTTTCTCTAAGGATCGTGAAAGGGATTGCAGAAGCTTTATTAGAAGGTAATTCAAAATTTCAAATTCTTTTAGATCATAATGCTGATGAAGCTGATATTGTAATTAAAGGGTTTATCACTGGATTTAAAACTGTTCCAAAATGGAAGAATTGGTTTCCTGGCAAAAAAAATATCAGCTTAAGCGTTGAAGGTAAAATGATTGATGTTAAGACTCAGAGCACAATTTGTGTTTTTCAGGATAGAAGTGAAACTTCAAAGAAGGAAGAAGACCATAAACATTTAGGGTTAACAATAGGTCAGAATATTGGTCAGTTTATATTATCTAATGACGAATAATCAGACCATTCTTAGTAGAAGGAAATTAAATGATCGTTGTAACTGGTGCTGCTGGTTTTATTGGAAGCTGTATTGTTTCAAAACTAAATGAGATCGGGCGTGATGATCTTATAATTGTTGATCATCTTGATGATGGATTGTTGCCTAGTGAGAGTAATGATGTTAAAAGTAAGAACTTGACTGGCAAAAAGTTTGTTAAGTATTTTGATAAGATTGAATTTATCAACTTGGTTACACGAGGGAAAATAGGATATGATATCGAAGCTGTGATTCATATGGGTGCGTGCAGCTCTACAACTGGGAAGGATGTGAAGTATTACAGAGAGAATAACTTTGAATATACAGAAAAATTAGCTAAGTGGGCACTTAAAAATAAAATGCGTTTTATTTATGCAAGTTCAGCAGCAACTTATGGTGATGGTTCGATAGGATACAAGGATGATGTTGAAACTATAAGGAAATGTAAGCCTTTGAACCTTTATGGAGAATCAAAACAACAATTTGATGAATGGGTTTTAGACAACGGAGTTATCAGCGAGGTTGTTGGTTTAAAGTTTTTTAATGTATTCGGACCTAATGAGTACCATAAAGGTGATATGAGAAGCGTTGTTTCAAAAGCGTATAAGACAGTAGCTGAAGAAGGCAAAATAGACCTTTTTAAATCATATCATGATATTTATAAAGATGGTGAGCAGAAAAGAGACTTTATTTATATAAAAGATGCAGTAAGTGTTGTAATGTTTTTTCTGCAAAACAAGGATATTGGAGGTATTTTTAATGTTGGAACAGGAAAGGCTAGGACTTGGAATGCTTTAGCTAAGGCCTTGTTTATTGCCGTAGACAAGAGTGTCAATATTAAATATGTAGAAATGCCAGAAAGCTTGAGGCAAAAATATCAGTATTTTACCCAAGCTGATATGGAAAACTTGAGAAGTGTTGGTTATTCTGATCCGTTTACGAGCTTAGAAGATGCGATTAAAGACTATGTTGAATTCTTGAAAGACAATTTGTATTTATAATGTGGCAACTTTATTTTGGGAGGGGATACGTATGCTAATTTATTCAATTATCGCTGTTGCTGTTATTTTGTTTACTGTAGGTGCATATTTTGTTATCAAGGGATTTAGAGTTGCGAATAAAGATGATTCAGAAATTGTTCCTATTTCAGATATTGATGAATTAAGCGAAATGAAAAAGAAATTCTTTCCTGGTGCTAAAGAATTTTCAAATTTGAATAAAGATGATGTTCCGTTAACTGAACATTTGATGAATGAGAATTTTAAAAAAGATGATTTGATCCCAGGTAAAGAGCCGGATCCTAATATTGCAATAATAGAAAAATATAAGGTTGATATTGAGACTTATAAGGCTAGTATTAATAGTTTGAGCATCAAGATAGATTATCTTAACAATAAGAACAAAAAGCTTGAAGACGCGATAGAAAGGGAGCTTTCAAGCAAAGATACAACTACGCTCTCAAATGAAGAAAAAGAAATGCTTAGAGAGAATCAAAAGAAATCTGAAAAAGCTCAAGAATCGATAGATAATCTAACTAAAGAGAGCATTGCAACAAATTCTTTAATAGCTAAGCAAAAAGAAAAAATAAATCAACTGGAATCAAGTGTCGATAAATATAAAGATTTGAGCGAGATCGCTGATGATTTGAAAAATAAAAATGATGAAGCTAATGCCTTAATTACAGATTATGCTGAAAAGATAAGTTCTTTGGAGGGACAGATAACGTTTACTAAGGGATCTTTAGATGAATATAAATCTTCTATACAGACAAGGATAAAGCAACTAGAGGACGAAAAAATAAAGTTTGATGAAAAACAAAAGCATTTGATGGATGAGTTGAGTAATATGGAAATGGTTAAAGACGAGAACAATGTTTTAAAAGAAGCTTTAAATTCTTTAGAGTCTGATCTAGTTGTTGTTAAGCAAGAATATTTACAGAAAAGCAAAGAGTCTGATCTTAAAATAGAGATGTTCGATAAAGGGAAAGAAGAATTGTTGAGAAATATTCTTGAAACAGAACTTAATTTAAATAAATTAAAAGAATATAATGCTTATCTTCTTACTAAAGAGAAAGTCTTACAATATGAATTGACAAAAAATAGGGCAAAAGCTCTTGGCTTTGAGAAAATATGTGAAGATTTTAAAAGAAGAATTGATAACGAGGAAAGGCCAGCGGAAATCGAAGGGATTTTTAATTAAGTGCTTTCAAAAATTTGTTTTTTCGAGTAAGTGAAAGGATGTGATTATGCCAGAAGAAAGAGCATTCTCTGAAGTTCTTGTCGCAGATATAATGACTGAAGGTGTTGAGGTTGTCAAGAAAAGTATGTTGATCAGTCAAGTAGCACATCTTATGCTTAGAGAAAGGGTTAGTGGTTATCCTGTTGTTAATGATGATGGAAGCATTGCGGGTATAGTTACATTGACGGACCTTTTTATTCTTCTTGATAAGATTTCTGATGAAGTTGAAATAGACAAAGCAGAAGGGAAAAAAGTCCAGTTTCATGATAAAATCATCGAATATAAAGAAAGAGCCGTCTCTGAGATAATGTCCAGCGATGTGTTTTCAATTTCGCCTAATATCCCGGTCAGCGAAGTTGTTAGTTTGGCTGCTAAAAAGAATATACATACTTTCCCTGTTGTTGAAAAGGGAATGCTGGTTGGTATTATAGGAAGACATGATATTCTGAATGCAGCTTTCTTGTATGCTTAGTATTTTAATTTATAGAACGAACTAATCTAAAAAAATGAAAGATATTATGAAAAAACTATTACTTATTATTTTGTTAGTTGTTTTTTCTGGCTGTGCCCAGGTGACCGAAACAGCAAAGGTTGTCTTAGGTACTTCTACAGAGGCGCTTGAAGCAGGGAGAGCTGAAGCAATAAAAAAAACATACAGCTGCAGTTATCAAGAGTGTTTCTATGCAGTTTTAAGCTTAGCTAGAAACGAGGAATTAGAACCAATGAGCGAGAAAAAATATTTTGAAGTATTTTCTAAAAAAATCGATAAGGATTATTTAGTTGTGATGGGCATTCCTGGAAATGTTGATACTACAGAAGTCGGAATATTTTTCTCAAGACGTAGTCTTAAAGCTGTAGAGATTGAAATATCTTCAAGAAGTAATAGCGCAAAAAGGAAGGTTTCAAGAGCAGTTTTTAAAGAATTAGATATGAGGTTTTCCGTAATTGAATAAAAAAAGGTTATTATATGAAAAGAGATACAAGAATATTAGCAACATTAGGTCCTTCAAGTGCAAGTGAAAAAGTTCTGTATAATATGGCAGCAAATGGAATGAATGCTTCGAGGCTAAATTTTTCTCATGGTAGCCATTCTGATCATCAAAAACTATTGAATCTTATACGGAAGGTTAATCAAAAGTATAAAACTGATATAAAAATACTGCAGGATCTTGAAGGGTATAGAATAAGAGTTGGACATTTTAAGGAGCCCAAAAATTTACAGAAGGGCATGATCGTGTCCATGTCTGAACACAATAGCAACGAACTAAATCACATTCCTTTTGATTACGATGAAAATATTAATAAAATCAAAAAAGGTTATGATGTTTTTATTGATGATGGAACTATTCATTTAAGAGTTGTGGGACGCAAGGATGGAAAGCTAAGTCTGGAAGTTGTTCAAGGCGGAATGCTAAAAGAGCGAAAAGGTATCAACATCCCTAATCTAAAATTAAAAGCTGACATTCTAACTAATAAGGATAAGCAGGATATAAAATTCGGCATTAAGAATAAAGTGGATTTTATTGCTCAGTCATTTGTAAGAAATAAAAATGATATTTTGAATATATGTAAGCTTGTTAGGAAAAAGCTTCCTGACTGTAAGATCATTGCAAAGATCGAGAATGAAGAAGGGGTTTTAAACATAGATGAAATTCTTGATGCTTGTGATGGGATCATTGTGGCAAGAGGTGATCTGGGTGTAACTTTGCCAGTATACAAAATACCAATAGTGCAGAAGTATTTAATTTTAAGAGCTATTAGAAAAAAGAAGATAGCTGTGACAGCTACACAAATGCTAGAAAGTATGACAGAGCATAATCGTCCAACAAGGGCAGAAGTATCAGATGTCGCAAATGCTGTTCTGGACCAGACTGACTATGTTATGCTTTCAGGCGAGACTGCTGTTGGTAAATATCCTGATAGTGCAGTTGGCATGATGCGTCAGGTTATTGAGTATACTGAAAAATTCGAACAGATCCAGATATGATTTTAGGAACATTTTCTAGATTAAAAAAAATTAGCGTGAACAAAGATGTGGGGATATTATGATTGAGCATGAGTTATTGTTTTTAGGGTTATTGAAAGATGGACCAAAGCATGGATATGAGATAAAACGGCAAATTGAGGAGGATATGTTCCCCTTTGTGGGCCTTAAGATCAAATCTATTTATTATCCATTGAAAAAAATGGAGAAATTGGGTTTGATTAAAAAAGATATTGGAAGAGAGGGGAAGTTCCCTGAGAAGTATGTGTATACTTTAACTTCTAAGGGAGACAAGATATTTGATCATCTAATAACGGAAAGTTTTCTATCAATTGAACGCCCGTATTTCAATATAGACCTTTCTCTTTATTTTTTGCACTATGTTGAGAAAGATATTGCAAGAAGACAGTTAAGGGGAAGAGTTATCTTTTTGAGAAGAATAAGAAACGAACTGTTGAATGTTAAGGAGAAGATCAGCCAGGAGAAGGACCATCTTCATATTATTCTAGATCATGATCTAGACTTGGTTGATGCTGAGATAAAATCAATTTCAAGGCTTATGACGTCATTAGCTAAAAAGGGGATATTGTGATTAAGAAGGGATATCTTACAATAGTCTTTGATGGATCCAGAAATAAAAGTTTCAAATAATTACTCTTGCCCAATTTGCCAGCCAAAAATAATAATCCTAGCTTGACCGATATTGAATGTCATGAGCAATCTGCGTCAGATGGGGTGGCTCCTGTATTCATGTAGTAAACTTTTCTGCCAGAAGCTCCGCAAGATGCAGGGCTTGCTGTTAGAAAATATGTCCCGCCAGAAGGGGCGCCTCCTGCAATTGTATAAATGTATCCATCTCGTGGATTGCCGTCGAAGATGTTCTCTGATAGGTAGGGGGGGTTCGCAGTTACAAGTAAATTTAAGTCGTTAGGATAATCATAGTTGATCATTGAATACTGTTCAAGAGCAAGTCCGAAGGTTTTTAAAGTCTTTTGTGCGGCCGCTTCGTTAGCTGTCATTTTAGCTCTTTGTATGTTTGGTACAAATATAGCGGCGAGTATTCCAATGATAGCAACACAGATCATTATTTCGACTAAAGTAAAACCTTCTTTATTTTTCATAATGTTTCTTTCTCGTAAAATCTAAAATCGAATTTTTTTAATTATATCACTAAAAATCCTATTCAACAATTGATGGTTTAAAAAAATAATTTATACAAAGATAGCTCTAGGCTTGTTTTATCTTTTTAAAATTGTGATAATTGTCTTTTATGAACCTTATTTCGATCGTATAATAATATAAATCCATCCAAAAGAATATTATTCAAAGGAGGAGATATGGCAAAAAGCCCTATTAGACAAAATCCTTTAAGAACAAATAAATATCAAAGGCGTATTATCGCGGTTCCTTTTTTATCCTTGCTCTTTATGAACTTAATAGGAACGGCAATAATATTTTATTATAGGCCTCAGCTATTTAACGCAGTATTTCCAGCTCCACAATCCTATGACTTTATAAATCATGTAACAATACTGATATTGATGGTAATGTGGTTCTTCTTTGTGATAGTGACAATTTGGGCTTTTATGGTAGCAAGTGATTTGGTTGGATCCTTCGAGAGAATAACTAATGAATTAAAAGATATTGTAGACAAAGGCGTTAATAAAAGATTGAATGTGAGATTTGGAGATCATCCTGCTGATGAACTAGTAAAGCAGATTAATAATCTGATTAAACATAGGACAGAGTAACTTATTGAGCGTTTAACATGTGTTGCCCAAATTGATATTTGGATAAAGTAATCATCCACGTATTAAGTTGGGCTTTATTGTTTATATTATTGTATACTTGTATTAGAAAATTAGTGTATGGCATAAAAGGCAAACCCCAGCTCTTTGAGCTGATGTGCTAAGAAAATTAGCACATACTGTAAGGTGGGGACCTGCTAACCTTAATGGTAAGTAGCTGTTCATTTTAGATAATGAACAGGCAAAGCTACGGGTCCTGATACAAAGTCAGGATAGCCGGGTTGCTGCTGTTAGAAGTGGGCCGAACTATGTGTTTTTTATGTCATGGTTCGGTTTTTTTTGTGGAGATGAGGATGAAAGTTAGAAAGACAATCTTTATTATAATACTGACTTTTGCAATGGAATACTCTGCTTTTGCAACTGATATGTCAAAGATATATAAAAAAGCAGAAAGTGATGCAAAAGGAGGTCATGCTGACTTTGCATTTATGGGATATCGTAAAGTTCTTTCAGCTAATCCAAAGGAAAGCTATAAGCAGCAGGCACTATTTGCTGTCGCAGAATATTACTATAAAATGTCAGATCACAAAAATTCTGCAAAGTATTTTAAAGAATATCTAAAGGTTTCCAAGGATGAAAACGGAAGGTTATTTGCTTTTGTTTATTTAATGAAATTAGCAAAGATCGAAAAAAATGAAAGTTTGATAGTTGACTTAGAATCGGAAATTAAATTAGTTAAACGAAATAGTTTTATTTTTGATAATACAAAAGAATATTCATTTGAATCGCCACTTAATCGTAATCATAGAGCGGTATATTATATAGATAAGATAGAATTTTATGTTGAGAAAGAAAACATTGCCAGTATATTCTTTTAGTCGAAGAACTAAAGCGGGAATAACAGTTGTTGTTATTCTTGTTATAGCTGTTTTGAGCTTTAATCTTATGTTAAATAAGGTTAAGCCTAATATAGAAAAAATTTTAAGTAAAGCCTCAGGAAGAAATGTTTCAGTACAGCAGATCTTGATATATCAGCCACATAAGCTGATACTAAAGGGAGTAGAATTTTCGAAAAAGACTAAACTTGGCTTTGAAAAGAAGATGCTTTTGCCAAAGACAGTGCTTACGTTTTCTGTTTATAAAATGCTCTTAGAAAGAAGCGTTTCTGTGTCTCGAATTGAAATATTCGATCCCATTATTTATGATAAAAAGGAGATAATATATTTAAACAAGAAATTCAGAAGGGGCACTAATTTATTTAATACACTAAAATGGCAAAAGTTAGGCGTGATTGTTAAAAATGGAATACTGACAGAAAAAGAAAATAGTAATAAAAGTTCAACGAATTTTAATTTGGACTTTGAAAATGAGCTTGGGATAATAAATGTTTCCGGTGATATTCTTGACTGCGGAATTAATGATTGTGAAAATAAAAGGCCTATTGAGTTTATCGCAAGTGCTGCTGCAGAAAATGATGGACTAGTGTTTAATAAAATTGACTTGCGAAAAGAAGGGCTCTTTTTTGTAAGTCTTAATGGACATTCAAATAAAAATCGTTTGTTCTTTAAGGGGTATGGATTCTCTGAAGAGAAAAGTTTTTCAGATGATGAGCTTCCAGTTGAAGAATCATTAGATTCATTTGAAGTGCTAAATAGACTCTTTCTTAAAATAGGTGCAAAGGAATTCAAAGAAATAAGCGCCGGGAGCATTCATGTTCTTGATATTAATAGCGAGTTTTCTATAAATAAGAATACTATTAAAATTGAGCGTTTTAGTAGCCTGTTAAATAATATTCCTGTTTCAATGAGCGGGGAAATAGAAATAGCGGATTCTATTAAGTATGACCTGTCTTCTATTGTCAATGTTTTTAAATCCAATAATGATTTGAAAGGCAATGTTAAGGATATAGTTCTACAATCAAAAGGGTATGTGAGTGGTGGGATATTAAAAAGTGATCTCAATGTTGTTGTGAATTATGGAGAAAATAGTAACATAAAAGAATATATTGATTCGTCAGGCATCTCTATTTATGAGATTTTTGCTGATCTTAATAGCTATCCTGCATATGTGTTTAAAGCAAAAAATATTAATCTTTATTCTGCGAAATATGCTTTTATTCAGGAAGTTGTATTTAATGAGCCCAAGATAGAAATTGATTTGATGGACAAAGATGAAAAAATTATAAATATAGACGCGGAGTTATTTGGAGGGAAGGTTGAGGTTAAAATAAATGTAAGCAAAAAAGAGAAAAAAAATACGACAAGGGCCCTAATAGATTTCAAAGATGTAGATATTGGCAAGATAGAGGGCCTGAGTTAT
>JAHJCZ010000088.1 GCA_018812705.1 Candidatus Omnitrophota bacterium | reverse complement strand
CATTTCCATGAAATTCAACAAATTTACCAACGACGCTCTTCTTTCTTAACATTTCAACTATTGTCAGGACCATATCGGTAGCGGTTACATTTTCGTTAAGACGGCCCGTTAATTTAAAACCGACCACTTCAGGTAAAAGCATGTAAATCGGCTCTCCCAGCATTACAGCTTCTGCTTCTATTCCGCCTACACCCCAACCAACGATCCCGAGACCATTAATCATGGTTGTGTGACTATCTGTGCCAATGCAGCTATCAGGATAGATAATAGTATCAGGTCCGCATTTTTTCTTTAGTATGCCTTTAGCTATATATTCAAGGTTTATCTGGTGAATAATGCCAGTTGAAGGTGGCACAACTCTAAAGTTCTTAAAAGTTTGTTGGCCCCATTTTAAAAATTCATATCTTTCCTTATTGCGTTTAAATTCTAGAGATACATTTTTCTCTAAAGCCCCTTTGTTTCCAAAAGCATCAATTTGAAGAGAATGGTCAATTACAAGATCGCAAGGAACTTGAGGATTTATCTTATTGATGTTCCCTCCAAGCGCCTTCATTCCTGAGCGTAATGCTGCAAGGTCAACAACACAAGGGACACCTGTAAAATCCTGTAAAATCACACGCGCTGGTTTAAAAGCGATTTCTTTAACTGTTTTTGACTTTGGTGACCAGCTCAAGATATTTTTAATATCGTTTTCTGTTACTTGAAAATTATCTAGATTTCTTAAAGCACTTTCAAGGAGTATTTTTATAGAAAAAGGCAGTTTACTTGTGCTTCCCATCCCAAGCTTTTCTAATTTAGAAAATGAAGCAATTTTATATTTTCCAGATTTTGTGTGTAATGTTTTTAACATTTTATTATTAATATGAGACATTTTAATCGTGTCCTTTATTCAGCAATTTTATTAAATATGAACTTGAATGAAACGTATTATATGGAATTAGTGCTTGCTAGTCAATATTCTATTTTATGAAAAAAGGTCAGGTTTTAATATATAGAAAGACCTGACCGACTATCAAATCTAAAATATTAAATTGTTGTTTGTTCAATTATGCTGTTTTTCCCCATTTATTGAAAAAAACGTGGGATGAATCAAATTTGTCTCTTGGCTTTTCTTCACCTGTAGGGACACCAATAGCAATTACGCATAATGGATTTATATTTTCAGGCAATTCAAGGACTTGTTTTACGAAGTTAACCCTCTCTTCTCTAGGATGCGCTGCAGTCCAGCATGCCCCAAGGCCTAGAGCTGTTGCAGCTAAAGTTATGTTTTGAGCAGCAGCAGAACAGTCTTGTATCCAATAGTCTGTTTCTGCGCCCCCATGTGCTATAGAAAGGTCACTAGTTACAATAATTGCATGCTTTGCAGTTTCAATCATTTTTGAATATGGTAAGCCTTCAAGTAATTTATTAATAGTTGATTCTTCATCAATAATTATAAAATTAAAGTGACGGGTATCTCTTGAGGTAGGCGCGGCCATTCCAGCTTTTGCTAAAGATACTAATTTATCGCGGCTAACGGGTTCTCCTGTATATTTTCTAATGCTTCTACGGTCAAAAATTGTTTTTAACATGTCCATTTTTACCCCTTGAATAAAATTGTTTAATTGATAGCTTATATGTGAGCTTTCTGAAAAATTATTGTACTGCTATTAGTTGTTTTTTTCAACTAATGCTATAAATAATACGTTAAATAAAAATTTCGAGCTATTTTAAAATTAAACTTTTCTCCTGAGAAAAACTTCCCGCACTAATATCCTTTGACCCTGATTCTCTAAAAATAAGCCTTATTTTCTGTCCGGGTTCTAACGCAAGTTTTTCAATAGGTATTTTTGCGGAGATAAAATGATCACCAAGCTCAGAATTGCTTATTGTAGTATCGTCAAAACTATTGATTATTGCAGAAAAGCACAAAGAGCTTTCTTTACAGTCACCAACATTATGGCTTGCAAAGAAATCTAGTGGGTATTGGTTAGTCAATCTTCCTTCTGTGACGATTCCTTGATTACCATAATCAATACCAGCTAACAGCTTGACATGAAACTCAAAACCAGGGAATTTACCCCAGAAAGTATTCTGTCCCGTTGATTTATTATTATCCGCATCAATATATACTTCCATTACAGCACCAGCCATATTCGAGGCTTCTAAACATTCATATATGTTGTTTTCAGTAATAGCTTTAAAAATTAAATATCCAGGGGTTGTTTTTGCATAGATCGTTTTAATGTCATGTGAACACTTACTGTTTTTTGACACATCATCAATTTCATCATTGATGATTATATCAATGTCTGCAAATTCGTTCTTTGTTTCTGTTTCGGCAGAAACACCGTCATAAAGCTGATAGATGTTTTCTGTCTCTGAAAAAGAATTGCTGTTCCTATCGCCAGTTATCTTGTGGGGGTATTCTTTTTCTTCCATTTTCCTGTCTCTTGATTCAACATCTTCTTGCCAGTATGTTATTTCAACACCTCCAACATTAACTGTAACTGACTCGTCATCTCTTCTTATAACTTCAGCATCAATAATATCTCCATTATTAAGCTTAATTATCTCTGCTCTAACGTTTGTTATAAATAAAATTAAAAATATAACTATTATAATAGGTTTGTTCATTTTTATAAGAGATTAATATTGTATAAACATTATAATTGTATTAATTATACCAATTTTAAACTTCCATTCAATTAATAGATAAAAAAGTTCTTGAGAAGGTTAAAATTGGAGAACAATAGCGCATTTTACTCTAAAAATCAAAATGTACTTGCTTTTGTATATATAAGCTTTTAGTATGTTTATAGTTTTATTCATTATTCTTACCAAAATTAATAAAATATGAAAGTTGCAATCTTAAATCCTTCTTATGGTGATGATTTTGTTCGAGTTGCAAGATGGGCTGCAAAATCGCGTGGACGAGTGCAAAGACATCCTGAATATTTATTAATAGCTGCTCAGGCTCTTATCGATAGTGGCCATGAAGTTTTATTTATCGAAGCAGCTGCAAGAAATCTCACACCTGAACAGTCTTATTCAATTGCAAAGGAATTTGAACCAGAACTGCTTGTTTTGCATGCTACAACCCCATCCATATATGATGATATTGAACAAGCAAAAACTATCAAGGCTCAAACTGCTTGTAAAGTGGCATTTGTTGGTCAGCATGCTTCTGCAGAAGTTGAGAATACTTTTGATTTAGGGAAAGGTGTTGTTGATTATATTCTAAGGGCAGAATATGATTTCACACTGCGAGATCTTGCGGATGGAATTGATTTGAAGAAAATTCTAGGTCTGTCCTATGTTGCCGAAAGTCGTATTATAAATAATTCAAATAGATCTCCGATTGATGTAGACCTTCTTCCTTTTCCTGCATGGCAATTAATTGATCCCGAGTGGTATCCTGATGCAGGTAAAAAATATCCTTTTCTAACGATGTTCACCGGAAGAGGTTGTAATAACGGATGTACTTTTTGCCGAGATCCGCGCACTATGTATGGATATAAGCTTAGAATGCGAGATGCTAAAAAAGTAGTTGATGAAATGGAATATGATATATCAGTACATCCTAAGATCAGAGAAATTATGATAGAGACGGATACATTTACAGCGGACAAGCAGCATGTTATTGATGTTTGTAATGAAATTTTAGCTCGGGGGATAAATAAGAAGATTTCTTGGTCTTGTAATGCTAGAGTCGATACGGACCTTGAAATTCTTCCATTAATGAAAAAAGCTGGTTGCAGAATGCTTATGGTTGGTTTTGAATTTGGTTATGATGAAGGGTTAAAAGCTGTTTGCAAAGGTGGTGTGAGCGTGGATATGGCCCGAAAATTTGCAGTTAGGGCTGATCAACTGGGTTTTACTGTGCACGGTTGTTTCATGTTCGGTGCGCCAGGTGAAACTCGCGAGACAGCAAGAGCGACAATTGATTTTGCAAAATCAATACCAATGGATACCGTTCAATTTACGGGGATAGCAGTTTATCCGGGGACTGTCATGTATGAATGGGCCAAGAAACATGGATATTTATTAGTGGATGATTGGGAGCAATGGCTGACTGAAGAACGCGAACAAAAAACTTTGCTTAGTTATCCGCAGTTAAGCAATAAAGAAATTGATGGTTTTATTGATATTGCACTTAAAGAATTTTATTTAAGGCCATCACAAATGTGGAAGATGCTTGTTTCAATTCGTTCTTTCGGTGACATTCTTCGCAAGTTGTATGGATTGAAAGCATTTGTTAATTATTTTGCAAATAAAGTTTCAAGTATAATTAAAAAGTAGTTATGTTGGCTTCGAGAAATTAAAAGGGAAAGAGTTTTTACGCTCTTTCCCTTTTTTACCTTGGAGGCTTATAATAATGTTTAATATTGCGGAAAGCGTCATTATTTTAGACGCGTTCCCCTTAACCATTTATGATGATCACCTTTTAAACTGCATTCCGGTGTTAGATTCATAATCATCATTATAGACCCTGGAATCAATGTTCTGAGCTTTTTCAATCAGACCTATTAATTCTGCTCTATAGCCATATGCGTCTTTTCCAATTGCTTGGCGAGCATTGCTTAATGCATTTTGATATGATGCATTTGCTCTATGTTTTGAATTTCTTAATATTAATCCAAATTCAGCAACAGCAGACACAAATTGAAAATCTCCTCTTGGGCTGGGAGCAATATCATTTTTGTTTACTGTTTGCTTGATCAATTTACTTTCAACTCCATTCGGTTCTTTGTATCTTAACTTAACTGTCATAAGATCAGCGCTTGGAACGAGCTTTTTAATTTGATATGACAATTCATCTACTTTTCTTTCTTCTTCCTCGGAATCTATAGGAACAATTTCATAGACTGCTGTTACCGTATGTCCTGCGCCTAGCTCACCTGCATCTTTAGTGTCATCATTAAAATCTTCCTTTGCTAACATTCTATTTTCATATCCAATAAGCTTGTAAGATTTTATTTGAGCTGGATTGAATTCTATCTGGATCTTTACATCTTTTGCAATTGTAAAAAGAGTGGATCCCAATTCATTGACTAAAACTTTTCTTGCTTCTTTTTCTGTGTCTATATAGTAATAGTTTCCGTTTCCTTTATTGGCAATTTGCTCCATTTTGGAATCTTTATAATTGCCAGTCCCAAAACCTAGTATTGTTAAAAATACTCCAGCCTCTCTTTCCTGTTCTATCATATGAACAAGTTCAGAATTTGAAGAAGTTCCAACATTGAAATCACCGTCAGTTGCAAGAATTACACGGTTGTTGCCGCCATCAATAAAGTTTTCTTTAGCGATCTTATATGCTAATTGAATTCCTGCGCCACCTGCAGTTGAACCACCTGCGCTAAGGTTATCGATAGCTTGAATTATTCTTTGCTTGTTTGAGCCAGGTGTAGATTCCAGAACAGTTCCTGCTGCACCGGCATATACAACTATCGCTACTCTTTCTTTAGAAGACAATTGATTTGCCATCATTTTGAAAGCTGTTTTCAATAAAGGTAATTTGTTCGGCTGATTCATTGAACCAGACACATCTATAAGGAAGACCAAATTGCTGGGGGGAAGTTCACTTCCTTCCAGGACCTTGCCTTGCAATCCAATAGATACTAATTGGTGGTTTGTGTTCCATGGGCATGTTGAAGCATTAGTCGTAATTGAAAACGGGTCATTGCCCTGAGGTTTTTTATAATCATATGAAAAATAATTTATCATTTCCTCTATCCTGACAGAAGCTTCAGGAGGCATTTGATTTGAATTTAAGAATCTTCTTACATTGCTGTAAGATGCAGTGTCGACATCTATAGAAAATGTTGAGAGTGGATTGTCAGAAACAGTAAGAAATTCATTTTCATTGATGCGTTCATATTCTTCTGTATTTTGTGGCTCCTGATGGTAGTAATTGCTAGGATAAGGCATTTTTGATTCATTAAAATATCTTCTTTCGCCACCAGCATAATAACCATCTGGCACAGATATCATTCCTTGAGCAACCATCGAAGTGTCATAACTTGTCGCTTGCATTCCAGCAGCGGCTCTAGTTCTGATTTGTGATTTTTCTAAAGAGGCACTTTTGGGAACAGCGGCAGATAGAATTGTTCTTTCTTCACCTTTTATAATAGCTTCTGCACTATAGGTTTCCGTTCTGGATTAATCTCTTACAATATCGTAATCAGTTGCTAAATAGTATGGTTCATATTGAACAGATTTACCAAGTCTGCTAGCTTGAGCAGCCGGTTTATCAGATTTAAAATTAATACTCTTTTCTGTTTCTTTAGCTTTTATAACTGTTTCTGTTTTTTTGAATGGCTTCATTCCGCTAAGGTAATCTTTGTTGAGCTTAGCGTCTACTTCTAAATAGTAAGGTTCGTACTGTTTTGTTTTACCCGAATCCGATGTTTGTGCCGTAAGATAAGTTGCTGCGTCTCTTACTCTGGCTTGCAGTGCTCTTTGTGAATAATTATGCATAGCAAAGACACAAATTAATAAGGTAACGACTACGCCACCACCTACACTTGTTTTAAATATTGTACTTGGTGTTTTCATTTTCTTGTCCTCCCGATTTGCAATATTTAACATATTGCTGTTAATTTTTTGTTCTAGATCGGGAGAGAGGGATTCATTGCTCCATTTTTTTATACTTGAGGAGAGTTTATGGAGTTCCTGGTAATATTTGCTACATTCTGTACATTCTGAGAGGTGCTTCTCTATTATTGTCTTGTCTTCTGGAGTAGATTCTCCATCAAAATAGACAGATATAATTTGTTTGTATTTTGTATGATCAGTCATTTTCTCCCTCCAATATGAAGGATGATAGTTCTATTTTTAGCTGTTCTCTTGCTCTAAAGATAAGAATTTTTACCTTTTCTAGTGAACAGCTCATTATTTCTGATATGTCAGCATAATTCATATTATGGTATTCTCTTAAAATAAGAGCTTCCTTTTGTTCTTCTGATAATTTTAAAATTGCTTTTCTTACCATTGTTGCTGCCTCTGTTTTTTCAAGTTCAGCATCTGCAATATCTTTTTCATCAGTTATATCCCATTGCTCATAATTTGAGCTGTCTTTTTTAAACCACATTGACCCAAGCTTTTTTCGCTTTCTGAGCCTATTGATACATAAGTTTCTTGCGACAGTAAAAAGCCAGGTTGAAAATTTTGTACCTGCTCTGTATATGTATCTTTTTTTAAAGAGCGTTAAAAAGCAATCGCTTGTAACATCCTCTGCATCAGCTCTGTTGCCCAAAATTCTTAAGGCAAAGTTCAAAATATGAGCCTTATAGCGATTAAAAAGCGTTACTAAAGCGTTCTCATCATTACCCTGCTGATATTCTAGTATCAGTTGTTCGTCTTTTTTCTCCATAAATCTCTCTATTTTGCTTCGTTTCCCTCTCTCCTACATTTTAAACGCGAGCGGAAAACAAAAGTTACAAAAAAAGTTAAAATAATATGAATTTGATGAAAATATTATGGTTTATGAGTAATAAGTAGGCAAAATACGTAAATTCCTACAAAAAAAGGCAATAAAAATAACTGAGCTTTAACAGATATTTTTCGCCAATTATAGCTTGATGCTGCTAATAGGGTGATTTTCCAAAATATAACGTATAGTTTTAAGTTAAAAGAAATATGGGAGAATAATAAATATACAACAGTTAGGCCTGAAGCTATGTTTGCGTATGTAATATGTCTTTTATAAATATTCTTTCCTGGTTTCCAAAAAAGAAAAACAAGGGGATAAATCATGCCAAATAACATTAATGCTAAAAATATTCTATATATTGACATAATTTAGGAAGGAAATTACTTTTTGCTAGAAATTAAAATTTTTCTAAAATATCTTCTACTGGCTCTTCTGGCTTGTTCGAATTATTTTTTATTTTATATTTACCTATTAACCATGTTGCAATCATTAAAATAATTGGTATCGAAACTAAAGTCATAAATACCCATTTACGTGGTTTTTTTTTCAGGGGATCATAAAATATTGACATGAGAAGCTTTCTAATTAAATGTTATTTATTAGGTTTAACTACTAGGTGCAAGAGTAACATCAACTATTACTGCTGGTTCTTTCTTTAGAACGAAACTTAGTTCGTAAAACTTCTGTTGAGAAAACTTAAAATTAACACCTCCGGGTATATCATCTTGATAGTTAGAAGGTGCAGATGTCGCAATGTCGCTATAGCCTAAGGATTTAAGCTCAGTCTTGAACTGACCAACGATACTGCTACAAAATTCTCCAGTGTAGTTTGTTATTGAGTCAAAATCTTCGCAATCCAGCCCCTTTTGTCCAGTTGCTTTAAGCAGGCTTGTAGCAACTGATTCTTCTATATATAGAAGAACTGCTCCAATTGGACGGTCCTTTTTAAGTTGATCATCGTTTAGATATAGGTTTATAACGGATATATAGCAAGGCCCGTTAAACTTTTCAAGACCGAATATGCGCATGCGACTTTGGTATTCAATAATATCTTTCTCGGTTATTTGAGGATCGCCAATGAACGATGTATTACACATTTGCATAAAAGTTGATTCAACGCATACCATCAGTTTTTTTGCAATTGCTTGTAGATCAAATTCTTCAGATTTTGGTGACATATATAATATTTATTTTTGGTTTACAGATTAATAAGATTCAAATTAGGTTAATTAAGATTATTTAAGCTCAATTCCTACTGGACAATGGTCAGACCCAAGAATATATTTCATTATAAATGCTTTTTTTAATTTTGAAAGTAAATTTTCAGATATAAAAAAATAATCAATGCGCCAACCTACGTCGCGTTCTCTTGCTTTTGTTTTGTAATCCCACCAAGTATAATTTCCAGCTTCTTTGTTAAGATAGCGAAAAGTATCAATATATCCAGCATCAATAAATTTAGTTATCCAGGCTCTTTCTTCCGGAAGGAATCCCGTATTCTTTTCATTGCTCTTTGGTCTAGCCAGATCGATCTCGTTATGAGCAGTATTAACATCTCCACAAATAACAAGATGTTTGCCTTTTTTTTTTAGTTTATTTGTATAATCCAGGAAGGCCCTGTAAAAATCCAATTTGTAGGGAACGCGCTTGTTCCCAGACCCGCCGTTTGGATAGTAAATGTTAAACAGGATAAAATCTTTAAATTCTAAGATCAAAGTCCTTCCTTCTGAATCAAATTCTTTTGTTCCAAAGCCATGTTTTGAAGAAACAGGTTCTTGCTTTGTATAAACACATACCCCACTATAGCCTTTCTTTTCCGCTGATGACCAGTAGCTGTGATATCCTTCTGGTTCTAATAGCTTGTTCGTTAGTTGTTCGGGGTTACATTTAGTTTCCTGCAGGCATAGAATGTCAGGTGATTCGCTTTTTAGAAAATCAAGAAACCCCTTTTTTTCAATAGCCCTTATTCCGTTAACATTCCAACTCAATATTTTCATATTTAATTTCCCCTTTAAATTTAAAAAATACCTGCACAAACAGTAGTACATTTCGGACATTGATTATTATTTATTAAATTATCTTCTCCGATCCTGTACCAATCTCTTTCAATTAGTAAGTGATCGCACTTTGAACAATAGGTGCTAGCACCTTCTTTATGATGGACATTACCTGTGTATACATATTTTAAGCCAGAATTTAATGCAATTTCCCTTGCTCTTATCAAAGTTTCAATTGGAGTTGCCTTTCTATCGGTCATTTTGTAAGTTGGATGAAAAGCACTGAAATGCAATGGAACATCATTTCCTAGATTATCTGATATCCACTTTGTCATTTCTGTGAGTTCTTGATATTTGTCGTTTAAACCTGGAATTATCAAATTAGTGATCTCAAACCATATATCAGTTTTTTCTTTAAGATAGATCAATGTTTTTAGCACAGGTTCAAGTTGTCCTGAGCAGTACTTCTCATAAAAATCTTCAGAAAAGCTTTTTAGGTCAACATTTGTTGCATCAATATGTTCAAAAAAAGAAGCCCTTGCCTCATCAGTAATGTATCCAGCAGTTACAGCAACTGTTTTTATATCAAGTTTATGACATGCAATTGCTGTGTCATATGCATATTCTGCAAATATAATTGGGTCATTATATGTAAAAGCAACACTTTTGCAATCATGGGTTTTTGCTGCTAAAGCTATCTCTTCAGGTGATGCTTTTTCTGTCAGCTTGTCAAACTCTCGTGATCTGCTTAGATCCCAATTTTGACAGAATTTACAGCCTAGATTGCAACCGGCTGTACCGAATGAAAGAATTTTGCTTCCAGGGTAGAAATGATTAAGAGGTTTTTTTTCAATAGGATCAATACAAAAGCCGCTGCTTCTTCCGTAGGTGGTAAGGATCATTTTTCCGGACACATTTTTTCTTACAAAACAGAAACCATTTTGCCCATCACTCAAAACACAATGTCTTGGACAAAGATTACACTTTATTGTATCTTTTTCACTTTGTTCCCAAAACCTTGCGTCATGAGGTTTTTGTTTTTCACTCATTATATTTGGATTGATAGGTTTAGAGTTGTTTTGTAGAAAGGCTAATCCTGCAAATATTCATTGATAGATCTTGCAGCTATTCGGCCTTGTCCCATTGCAAGAATTACTGTTGCCGCGCCTAATACGATATCGCCCCCTGCATAAATGCCATCAATTGATGATTTGCAATTTTCATCAACAATAATGTTGCCCCATCTATTTGTTTCAAGCGATGGAGTAGTTTGCTTTATTAATGGATTTGAATCATTGCCAATTGCAACAATAACTGTATCAACTGCTATATTAAATTCACTTCCCGAAATTTCTACCGGTCTTCGCCTACCGGAAGCATCAGGTTCTCCAAGTTCGTATTTCAAACATTCGATCGCTTTAACATGGCCATTTTCATCTCCAATTATTTGCTTAGCATTCTGTAAAATATGAAAAATGACCCCTTCCTCTTTTGCGTGAACGACTTCTTCAACTCTGGCTGGCATTTCAACTTCAGTCCTGCGATATATAAGATGAACTTCTTGGGCCCCAATTCTTAAAGCTGTTCTTGCTGCATCCATTGCAACATTTCCGCCTCCTAATACAGCGACGATCTTTGAATCAAATATTGGAGTATGGGCATTTTCTTTGTCATAAGCCTTCATCAAATTTGATCTGGTTAAATATTCATTTGCTGAAAAAACTCCAACAAGATTTTCTCCCTCAATATTCATAAATCTTGGTAATCCCGCTCCAGAACCTATGAAAATTGCATCAAAACCATCTTTTTGTATAAGATCAGTGAGCTTTCTAGTTCTGCCAACAATAAAATTAGTTTTGATCTCAACACCCATCTTCTTTAAAAAATCTACTTCTTCTTGTACGATTTTCTTGGGAAGACGGAACTCAGGGATTCCGTAAACAAGTACACCGCCTGTTTTGTGAAAAGCTTCAAATATCGTTACCGCATGGCCTTCTCTTCTTACGTCTGCAGCAACTGTAATGCCAGCAGGCCCACAACCAACTATTGCAACCTTTTTTCCTGTGTTGGGCTTTACTATAGGATCAGCGATGTTTTTTTGTGTTCTTTCCCAATCTGCGACGTATCTTTCTAATCTGCCTATAGAAACAGCCTTATTAACGTCTTTAAGTGATTTTCCTACAGTGCATGTTTCCTGGCATTGTGTTTCTTGAGGACAAACTCTTCCACAAACTGAAGCTAACAAACTGTTATTCTTTATTATTTCGATGGCCTTCTTAAAATCTTCTTGAGCGATTGCCTTGATAAAACCAGGTATATCTATTCTTACAGGACAACCGTCAACGCAAGGTGCATTTTTACACTGTATACATCTCATAGCCTCAAGCTTTGCTTGCTCTACAAAAAATCCAAGCGCAACCTCGTTCATATTCTTGTTTCGCTTATTAGGATCTTGAGTAGGCATTTCTTGGGGCGGGATTGAAATTCTATCTTTTGGCGTTAGTGAGTTTTGCTTGGATTTTAATTTTTCAATAAGTATTTTTGCATCATGTTGCAAAATTTCAGGTGGAATATATGTCATTGTTAATCTTTATCCTCAATTTTTAAATTAATATGGCATTGATGATGATCGGAGTCTTCCCGTTTTTTATATGCTCTTAAACGGATCATCATATTATCAAAATCAACTAAATGGCCATCAAATTCAGGGCCATCAACGCAAACAAATTTTGTTTTGTTCCCAACCGTGACCCTGCATCCTCCGCACATGCCCGTGCCATCGATCATTATTGTATTTAAAGATACTACCGTCGATACGTTAAAAGGCCTTGTGGTTTCTGAACAAAACTTCATCATTATAGGAGGGCCGATAGCAACAACCAGATCAGGTTTATTATTTTGTTCGCAAAGTTCTTTTAACGGTTCTGTAACAAGACATTTTCGGCCATAAGAACCATCATCTGTGCAGACAATAAGCTCATCAGAAGACGCTTTCATTTTATTTTCTAAAATTAAAAGTTCTTTGTTTCTTGCGCCTAAAATAACAGAGATCTTGTTGCCAGCATTTTTTAGTCCTTGCACTATTGGATATAATGGAGCTGCGCCAATTCCGCCGCCAACACAAACAACTGATCCAAAATTTTCAATATGCGTAGGAGTTCCTAGTGGCCCAACTAAATTTGCTATAAAATCGCCCTCATTCATGTTTGCCAGCAGGTGTGTGGTCTTTCCTACTGCCTGAAAGATCAATGTTATGTGACCTTCAAGTGGATCTGCGTCAGATATTGTTAAAGGTATCCGTTCTCCGTTTTCAGAAAGCAGCAGCAATATAAACTGTCCCGGCTTTCTTTCAGTTGCAATAAGAGGAGCTTCTACTTTTAATTGATAAACTGATTCTGATAATTGAAATTTTTCAATAATTTTGTTCATAATAGTTATTAATTCTAATTGAAAATTTAATTAAATGGTAGTAATAATTGGTTTGAAATAAAAAATTATACTATACCTGCAAAACCCATGAAAGCTAATGATAATAAGCCCGCAATAATAAGTGCAATGGGTACGCCTTTTAATGCTTCGGGAATATCAAGAAGGTCCAGGTTTTCACGAAGTCCTGAAAATATAACAAGGGCTAAAGCAAATCCACAAGCATTTGAGACCGCAAATAATACACTTTGTATCAGGTTGAAATCCTTTTGTATAACGAGTATTGCAACACCTAAAATAGTACAATTTGTTGTTATTAATGGTAAAAACACGCCTAATGCTTGATATAGCGCAGGACTAACTTTTTTTAATATGATTTCGACCATTTGCACAAGTGCTGCTATTACAAGTATATAAGTGATAGTTTGAAGATATCCAATGTTTAAAGGGACTAGTATGTAATTCTGGATTAAATAGGTCACGATCGTTGAAAGCGTCATTACAAATAGTACAGCTCCACTCATTCCTAAAGCCGTTTCAACTTTGTTTGAGACACCTAAGAACGGACATATTCCTAGGAATTGTGTAAGAACAATATTGTTTACGAATATTGCAGATATGATTATTGAAAAATATTCCATTTAAAGTTCCTTATTCAGTGCTGCAATGTGCCTTTGCTTTTGATTTGTTTATAATGTTCACTATTGCAATTAAATATCCTAAAACAATAAATGCTCCTGGAGCCAAAACAAAAATAAGTATTCCATCGCCTTTTATAAAACTATGTCCGAAGAAAGCCCCACTTCCTAGCAGCTCTCTTATTCCTCCTAAAATTGTTAATGCAAAGGCGAACCCAAGCCCCATTCCTATTCCATCAACCAAAGATGAAAGCAAGCTGTTTTTTGATGCAAAGCCTTCTGCTCGTCCAAGAACAATGCAATTGACAACTATAAGTGGAATAAATAATCCTAATTGTGCATGCAGCGCTGGAGCATAGCCTGCCATAACAAGGTCAACGATAGTAACAAAAGACGCAATGACAACGATAAAAGACGGTATTCTGACTTTACTAGGAATCAGGTCTTTAATTAAAGCTATTACACCATTTGACATGACAAGAACGAAAGTAGTCGCAAGACCCATTGCAAGACCATTTAAAGCTGATGTGGTTACGCCTAAAGTAGGACACAATCCTAATAATAATACAAAAACAGGATTCTCTTTTAAGAAACCTTTTTTGAAATTATCCCACTGGTTCATTTCTTGCCTTCTTCCATATATGAAGTGTATGCTCTTTGAACAGCGTCACAAAATGCTCTTGAACTTATTGTTGCTGCAGTTATTGCGTTTATATCACCACCATCTTTTGATACAGATAATTTTGTTTTAGCAGGATCTTTACCAATGAATTGAAGGCTAAAATCAGATTTGCTTTTATCCATTTTATCCCCAAGGCCTGGTGTTTCTTTGTGTTCAAGCACAGCAATATCTTTAATGACGCCACTTGCAAGAAGCCCGACCATTAACTTAATTGTCCCTCCAAAGCCTTTGTTGGTAATTGCTTCAATAGCAGTACCGACCAGTTTATCGCCCTGTTTTGCAGGATAACAGGACAATAAGCCAACACTTGAATTGATAGTATATGCCTCTGCAATAGGATCATTATCAAAGTCTGAAACGACTGCCCGTATAGCAGTAGTTTTCTTCTCAAGTTTTGCTTGCTCAATCGGCTCTTTTGTAACTTCGTATACATATCCTACTGCTGCGGATGAAATAAAAGTTACTAAGAAAAGTGTAGCTACCATATTTATAAATGTTGATTCTTTTTTAGCCATTATTTTATAATTTCTCCAAAGCGTTTTGGCTTGCAAAATCTGTTTATTATTGGAACGAAGGCATTCATGATCAAAATAGAAAAAGATACCCCTTCAGGATATGCTCCGTATACTCGAATAATTACAGTTAAAATACCAATGGCTGATCCAAAAATAAGCATACCTTTTGGAGTCATAGGTGAAGTGACCATATCTGTTGCCATAAAGATGGCTCCTAGTAAAACACCACCAGTTAAGATATGGAACACAGGATCTGCATTAGCTTGTGGATTTATTAGCCACATAATACCTGTAAAAATAAAAATTGAACCGGTCATTGAGATTGGAATATGCCAAGTAATGATTTTTTTGTATAACATATAAAAAAGGCCAATGATCAATGCTAAGGCAGAAACTTCCCCAATACATCCTCCTACGTTACCGAGGAACATGTCCCAATATGATGGTATTTGTGTTAGCAGTATTGAGTAAGGTGTTCCTCCGGCAAGGCCTTCCTTTACTATTGCCAGGGGTGTTGCAGCCGTAACAGCATCAATAACAGAGGCTCTTGTGACAATAGGTTTTGGCCAGCTAGTCATATCTACTGGAAAAGATATCAATAAAAATACTCTGCCAACTAAAGCGGGATTAAACGGATTGTTGCCTAATCCCCCGAAAGACATCTTTGCTATTCCAATAGCTACTAAGCTTCCAAGTATTATAATGCCTGCTGATATGTTGCTTGGAACATTGTATGCCAACAACAGTCCTGTAATAATTGCAGAACCATCAGAAATGGTTGGTTTAACTTTTAGAAGATATTTCTGAATAACGTATTCAAAAAGTACACATGCAACTACTGCAGTTACAGTGACTCTAAGTGCTCCAATGCCAAAAAAGTACAAACCTGCTATGAATGCCGGAACTAAGGCTATCACTACTCCATACATGATAGATTTAACAGATTCTTTTCCTGAAAGATGTGGAGATAAAGATACTTTTAATAATTTATTATTCATTATTTTGTTCTGTTCCTAATATTTTTCATTACAGTTGTTTTTCCTAACCTTATAAAATCTAACAAAGGTATCTTAGACGGGCAATTATAACTACAGCATCCGCATTCTATGCAGTTTACTACTTGCTCACTTTCTGCTTTGTCGAACAAAGATCTTAACGAAAGCTTTGATAAAAGATATGGTTCTAATCCAAGCGGACAGACGGAAACACATTTTGCGCAACGTATGCAGTTGCTTATATTAGTCCTGCTTGAGATCTGTTCAGGTAGAATCAGTATACCCGAAGTGCCTTTTGAAACCGGAATATCCGTAGTATTTAGTGCTTTACCCATCATAGGGCCACCACTGATAATCTTGCCTGTGTCTCCTGGAAGTCCACCTGAGGCATCAATTAATACACTTATGGACGTTCCTATCCTAGCTAGAAAATTTGAAGAATTTTTAATTGATCTTCCGGTAATTGTGACAACTCGTTCAAACAAAGGTTTATTCTTTTGAACGGCTTCATATATTGCATAAATTGTGCCTACATTTTGAATAACACAACCAACGTCAATAGGTAATCCTGGCGGTGCGGGTATCTCCCTATTAATTAAAGCTTTAGCAAGTTGTTTTTCTCCACCTTGAGGATATTGAACCTTTAATGCTTGCACCGAAATGCCGTCATAATTATTAGAGATCGCTGACATTTTATCAATTGCATCTTTTTTATTGTTTTCAATGCCAATGATAGCCTTAGAGACACCGAGAGCTTTCATTACTATTTTAATACCTACAAAAATCTCTTCTGTTTTCTCAAGCATCAATCTGTGATCACTTGTTAGATACGGCTCGCATTCTACACCATTTATCAAAAGATATTCACATGTTTTTCCTTTTGGTACGGACAATTTAACATGTGTTGGAAAAGTAGCTCCTCCAAGACCGACTATGCCGGATTCCTGAACCTTTTCTACAATGTCTTTTTGAGAAAGAGATATTTCTTTTAATAAAGAATCAGTTCTATCGATACTGTTTTCCCAGACATCATCTTCAACATCGATAATTATTGCAGGCCTTTTATAACCACATGTGTCAGGTACATTATCAATTTTTTTAACAGTTCCAGAAACTGAAGAGTGAATATTAGCCGAAACAAAGCCGCTTGCCTTAGCTATAAGCTGACCCACTTTAACTATATCAAGAGGTTTTACTATAGGTGTGGCCGGCGCCCCAATATGTTGTGATAATGGGATAGTTACAGTAGCTGGCAAGACGACGGGCTCTATCTGCTTGCTTGCAGAAAGCTTGTTATCACATGGGTGAACTCCACCGATTGGGAATGTTTTTAAAACTTTAGCCATTTGGATCTTTTTCTATATCTGAATTAATATTTTTATTTTCTGAAGGATTAACTGTTTCTTTATTCAGCTCTGCAATCTTTTTTGGTGGAAAATTTGTTTCTAAGATAGCTGATGTAGGGCAGACCGAAACACATTTTCTGCACAATTTGCATTTTTCAAAATCTATATAAGCAAGAAAGTTCTCTACACTAATTGCATCAAAAGGACATTCTTTTTGGCATTTCATGCAGCCAATGCAAGCAACTTTACAACTTATTTTTGCGATGCCGCCCTTTTCTTTATTTATACAAGAAACAAAAACGCGTCTATCTTTAAGACCTTTTTTTCTAAGTTCAATAATATTTTTGGGACATGATTTAACACAGGCATTACAAGCAGTACACTTATTTTGATCAACTTCTGGTAGAAAAGTGTTTTCATTTATATGGATAGCGTCAAATAAGCAAGAAACAACACAATCTCCAAGCCCCAAGCATCCGTATTCACAGCCGGTATCGCCACTATAAACAGTTGAAGCGATTAGACATGTTTTTGCGCTGTCATAAATTGTTGTTTTTGGCCTGTTTTCAAGTGAACCCGAACACCTAACTACAGCGATCATTGGTATTTGCTCGCCAGCTTCTAATCCAAGAATTCTTGCTACGTTTTGCATTGTTTCGGACCCGCCAGCAGGACAATATAAACCAGAAAGATCTGAGGCGTTCACACAAGCTTCTGCAAAATTTCGGCATCCAGGATATCCGCATCCACCACAATTTGCAGAAGGCAAAGCTTCCTCAACAGCATCAATCCTAGGGTCTTCTTCGACTTTAAATTTCTGTGCAATGAAATAAAGAATGATTGCCGATATAGTACCAATGGCACTTAATGACAAAATTGCATATTTTAATGTGTTTTGCATATATTGATATTATATTTAAACTCAGTAAGTTTCTATATTAAACTCAAAATTTTTAGTTAAACGATCTCTTAATAAATAAACTCCAAAATAGTAGGGGAACAATACGAATATTGATATAAGTCCAGAAGTTACCTCATTTTGGGTAAATATGAAAGATGTTATTAGCGCGATTAATAGAATAAAAAACGGTATTAAGTAACCAATAAAAATTGCTTTAAAGCCAATAGATAAATCCATTATAACATTGACGCTATCTCCAACTTTCAAAGAGGAGCTAGCAGCATGATTTTTAACAATAATTAGTTTGTTTTTTTTATCTGATAAAGAACAGTAAGTTTTTGATTTGCAACTAGAACAAGCTGAAGCATTGATTATATTAACAGTAATAAGATCGTTCTTGATCTTAGTTACTATTCCGGAGTGCTTTACCCTTGCTTCCTTTTTATTCATAAGTAATGTAACAATAATTATTTTATAAAGAACCTAAAGTGTTGCAAGTATTACAATGTGGCCTAAAAAAACCTCCGGAATTAAAATCCGAAGGTGTTATTAGCATTATATTATTTTAAAAACTAAATCTTTTTGGCGACTTTTTTCTTGGGTTCAGTTTCTTTTTTAGGAGCTTTTGAGACTTTTTTTTCAAAAGTTATTGCAGTTAAAAAATTTGCCCCTGTATTCTTTCTTTCCACGCGAACAACCTTGCATTGACCCTTATATATTTCAAGTATTCCTGACATAATTACATTAACATCAAGTATTTCATCTTTCTTGAGTTCTTGCTCAGAATAAAAGGTAAGTCCGTTACAGCTCATATCTTGGGTAATTGAAAGATGCCAGTTTTTATCAGCAGAGGCTCTTTTCGTTGTTACTAGCCGATATTCAATGCTCATAATTCGCTTTGCTCTTGGGCAATATCGACGTTCTTGACCGGATTTTTGTGTTTTAGACATGAATATTCTCTATCAATTCAGTTTTTTAAAATTTAATTTTATTTTACATAATAGAATACAATATTAGCTGTAAGATATTGATTCGTCAAGGATTATGTTTATTCTTTATAGACAATAATGAGCTTTCCCGAGTTCAAAAAGCAAGTGCAACACCTAGGGAAAAAATGCTAGGATACTTGCATGAAAAAACAATACAAACAAATCACCATTGATGAACGGGATTTAATAGCCGTTCATAACGCTAATGGATTTAGTATTAGCGAGAT
>JAHJCZ010000087.1 GCA_018812705.1 Candidatus Omnitrophota bacterium | reverse complement strand
TAGCAAGGGAAAAGCGGAATTCCCCCCAAACCCCCCTTCCGCTTTTCCTTTTCTCAAACGGAACGGGAACGGAAGCAGGCGGGCAAAAATTCCTTCCCCCCAACCCCCTTCCTTTTTGCCCGCTGATTGCCTGCCCGCCTCTGGAGGGGTCTTCGCCCCCAAAACTTTTCGGCGGACGGACGGCGGGACAGAAAATTCAACCCTGCAACTACGCTAAGTGACCTCTTATATTTCTGACTTGATTATATTTTTAAGATGAATAAATTCCATAGAATCTCTTATTGAAGTGTCTCTACTCTTTGGCAAAGAAACAATGATTTCTTTTTTAATCTGTGTCGGTTTACCTGAGAGCACAATGACTCTATCTGATAAAAATACCGCTTCTTCTATATCGTGCGTAACGAATAAAATAGTTTTTTTTGATTTCCTAACAATATCTAGTAATTCTTCTTGGAGTTTTTCTCTCAATTGATAGTCGAGAGAATTAAATGGTTCATCCATTATAATAAATTTTGGATCGACGACCAGTGCCCTGGCAAGGGATAATCTCTTCTTCATACCACCCGAAAGTTCGTGTGGATATGCATCAACAAACTCTCTAAGTCCTGTCATTGAAAGATACTTACTAATATCGCTATCATTATTACTCACAAGTTTCATATTTTGATATACCGTCATCCAATCAAAAAGGTCATGTGCTTGGTTGATTACGATTCTATCTTTGCCTGGATTAATAACTTTCTCAGCATTCACAAAAATACTGCCACCGGTTGGTTGTATGTATCCTGCCACTATGTTTACTAATGTTGTTTTTCCACAACCTGATTTTCCTACAATTGAGACAAATTCTCCTTCATTTATTGAAAGATTAATCTTCTCTAGTACTGAAATTTTAATATTTCGTGACTGATTATTGTAATGATGTGAGAGATTTTTTAGCTTTAGCATAAATTATTTTTTATTACCCCATGGAATTATTTTTTTCTCCACTGTCAACAAAAGCCAACTTAGCACGTATCCGATAACCCCAATCAAAATCATCCCCGCGATAACATTATCAGTTCTTAGTAAAAGTCTATTGAGCTGTATAAAATACCCTAAACCGGATTGCGCTCCAATAAGTTCCGCAGCTATGACACTCATCCATGCCATACCAATACCTATTTTCAAACCTGTAAAGATGTACGGCAAAGAAAATTTTAAAAGTATCTCTTTAATAAAAATTGACTTTTTTATTTCGAAAGAACGGGCAACATTTTCGTAAATAGTAGGTAAAGAGTTAACGCCGAAAAAGCTATTGGTAAATATTGGAAAGAAAGCACCCATAAAAACAATAAAATATGCTGATGTATTGCCGAGACCAAAAATTAATATTGCGATCGGTATCCATGCAATTGGTGGGATGGGACGCAAAAATTCAATTAGTGGGTTAAGAAAGATGCCTACTTTTTTATAATATCCAGCGACCAAAGCAAGTCCTACTCCAATAAATGTAGCAATCAAAAAACCAACAACAACTCGTATCAAGCTGGCGAAAACATGTGCAAAGATATCTCCATTAGTCACTATGTCCGATAACGCTATAAAAACTTCACTCGGAGTAGGGATAATAGTATTTGCAGGAAATACAAGGACCAACAATATGTGCCAAAAAAGTAGTACCGAAAGTATTGATGACAGTTTTATCAGCAGGTCTTGTGCACGATGTTTTGTAAATATAGAAGTTGCCATAAGCTTAAAATATTCGCGTACGCTTATCCATTTTGTTGCCATAATCAACAGGAATCCTTAATGACCACCCATCAAGGCTAAACCCTCCCATCTTATTTAATACATATTGAGTCAACTCTCGATACTTTACTATTTGATCTTGCGATTTCTTGCTAACCATTGCCAATAGAAACATTCTTGCAAATTTATTATCGATGAAATCTTTCAGAACATGGTTAAATCGTACATTACCCTCAAAATAATTTTTCAGCATAGGTTCCTTCAGTAGTGGCTGCTGAAGGAAAACTGCATATGTTTCATAGATTAGTTTCAGATTTACATAATATAGAAACGGAAAATCATCTCTACGTTTTTTATATAATGAGTCCATTTTATTTAAGGTATCCGCTAATACATACTTATTAAAAGATATCCTGTCTTTATTGATCGAACTATATTCATTCCTAAGACATGCGGCGGCATATTCCTTTAAAAGTGACGCGGATTTATATTTTTCAAAAATAATTTTTCCTTCCAACAAAGCAATGCACATCATGGGGTTATTATGTTTTGCATCTATATCTAAGTATTTTTTTACTTGACGATAAGGGTTAATGCAGTATTCAATTAAAATCCCGTCCATGACAATATTTCCTCTTTTTCTAAATTTACATGTGTTTAATGTGATAATTTGTATATCGAGGTCTGAATCCTTATTGTTAGTTCCTTGGGCAAAACTACCAGTAACTAAAACCGCCAGAACCTTTTCTTTTTTGAGAAACTTTTTGATAAATGCATTTATTGTGTTGATATAATCATGTTTCATGTTAAGAAGTTTTAATTTTTCTATTAGCAAGAATATAATTGACAACTGCTCTCGTCTTAAAAAGACCGTATCCTTCGACTGAGATGTCATTCTCTCCCAATATTTCTCTGTCTGAATTTTCTGGATCATCACCAATAACTATATAATTTTTATACTTTCCATTTTTTAATAAATGTGTAAGAGCTTCTTTTTTGCTAGACGAACAAATATCTATAGAATTAAACGGTAGAGTTTTATCAGAATTTTCCATATTCCATTTTATTAAGTATACGCCAAGGCCATC
>JAHJCZ010000086.1 GCA_018812705.1 Candidatus Omnitrophota bacterium | reverse complement strand
TTCCTTGCTTTGTCTTGCCAAACGTAAGTTTCTTTTGATGAAGCGTCAAGAATACTGTTAGCAGCTCTTAGCAATTCTTCATTTTTAGTTTTAGAAATACCTTCTATTGTTATATCAACTTTATATTTACCCTTATTCGTTTTTAGGTCTCTGACCACTTTCACTAAAACATTTTTTATATTTCCATATTGAGATGCCAATCTTACAACAGAATAAAGCCTGCCAGGGCGAATCGATTGAAATATAAAAGTAATATCAGCTACACCCAAGACTTCATCATACTGACTTACAATGCCTGCCTTCGAAGAAGACAATTTTTTCCCAATATCATTTATATCTATTTGATTCATGCCTAATGCTATTAAAAATGCATCATCAGAGTTCAATAGATCATTCACATAAGCAAAAGGAAGGTAGTACGCAGTTAAAATATATTCTTGACTGATAATAAATAGATCTGCTTCACTTAAATGTCTTGATCTCTCATAATCAAGTGTTCCTTCTAACCTGACCCTTCCGAGCTGTAACGCAAAATCTCTGATCGTTTCATCTGTAACAAATCCAATGCTATAAGCTTTATACAGATCTTCAAGGTCTTTATAGTCATTAACATCTACAAGCAACATCAGGAATTCAGAATAATTCTTTTCTTTTTGCTTAAGAAGATATTTGTTTTTCCAGACTTTCTCTTTTCCTGATGTCATCAAAGATTTTTTACCAGCTTCAGGTAACGGCAACATTGAAGAGATCAATCTTGCTCTATTTGTTATTGAATTTTCTGTATGTCTGATCCTAAGCTTGATACTATCTTTTGCTTTTAAAGGAAACAATATCGTAGTTCCTGTTTGAATTTGATCCTTTGACTTTATTCTTCGGGCGACATTAATCCCTGCTTTATCAACAACCACTTCCCCTCTTTCTTCCCCAACCTCAACATAATAGGCCCCATAATATTGAGATCCGTTTACTACATCAACTAAAGGATGTGCTGCTAGATCAAATAAAGTCGCACCTTCACCTAACGAAACAGGAATATAAACATAATGATCCTTTTGTATTTCAATTACAGCTACAACAATTACTTCTTTAGCAAATTGATCGAGGGCTGCCTGAAAATCTTTCTTCAAATCACCCGTCATCTCTATTTCCATCAGATCTTTAAAACTCTGATCAGCTAATTCCTTTTCATCCTTTTGTGCTGCATATTCCCAATGTGCTGATGTGCCAAGCAGATATTTTTCGTAATTTTCTCTATCAAACAATACAACCTCAATGTTCCTGCCATCTTCATCTTTTAAAGCAGTATGATATCCTGCATATTTACCCCAAACCTTTGGATCCTTATATTGCAGATCCCTGCTCAAGCGATTATATTTAAGCCAACCTAACTCTTTCTGAATATCTTGTAACAGTGCATGTGCTGCATGCACATCATCTTCGCTTTCAACAACGATCATAAGACCTAAAATGTCATCTATGGTCCCTACTGAACCTTGAGACTTGACAGCTTTTTCTCTTATTCTTCGCTCCTTATTTGCATAAGAATAAACACTCTTCAACCTCGTCCTGATATCCACAAGGCTAATTTCGTTTATTACTTCTTCTGGAATATTACATCTTATTTGATCGTTTCCTAACAAATATGCCTTAACTGCATCACTGACCCGATCAAGATACCTCTCGCCCTCTTCCCGTGTTTCAAAGCCTACTTCCTCTACGATCTCTTTGTCTATTCTTTCATATTCCTCTGGGTCTAAAACGATCAAAGACTTTGACTTTAAAACAGAAGCGGCTCTTCTTAACAACAGGAATTCTGCAATGATTGAATCAACATGTCGTGCTTTTAAACTTAAATATCTTGCATATTGTCTATTGTCAGTTGTATCCATTTTCAATGTTGATAAAAGCTCTGTCATCCTCGCAAATCTAAGAACGATTACTTCATAATACTTTGCGGTAACAACAAAAAGCTTTATATAATTTTCTATCGTTTTTCTTCCAACAACTTTTCCACCCTTAATTCTTGGGCTATAAACAATTTTTTTAAGTTCCTTGTAGCGCTCTATGAATTCATATGTCCTTTCACCTAGTTTAAGAATTATTTCATCGTGCAACGCGGTAGGCACTTTTTCCATGTCTGCTAAAAGTAACCAGGCAGCCCCTATGACTTCTGCTGCTGCCTTCCAAATTATCAACCTATTGACTGTCTTTTCTGATATAGATAGATCCTCTGCCGATAATATTCCCTTGCTGAACATTCGTGCAGCTATTGATCTTCCTTGATTGCTATAATATTCTCTTTCAAGGTCATTAAGCCTTTCACTCATTTCAAAATCAGCCCTTATTCCATAAACTTTTGGATCATTGATCACATTACAGGTGGCCTTTAAAACTACTTGATCGTTTTCTAAATATAGAATATTTCTTTTTAAGACATTCTCCTCGCTCGTTTTGCCTGTTCTCTGAATTTCATCAATATGGAATACTTCATGCCCTTCTATCTGCCCGTGAATAAATGTCATGAAATCTTCCCGTTGTGCGACAGTTTTTAACGATGCGATAACTTGTAATACTTCAAAGTTAATATAAAGGACTTTTCCATCCTCGCTTACACACGCAACACTATTCTCCCCATAGCCTCTACAATATTGATCATTAAATTCTGCGACCCTTATGCTGATATCATCCCGCAAGAAAACATTCTTAGTTCTGACAGCGTATTTAGTTTTGGATGCTCCTGATAAAGCAACCGAATAATTAATTAGTGCAACTAATGCATCTTGATAAGATTTATTAAGTTCACTTGAAAACTTAACGACCACGGTCTTTCCCTTTTTAATTACATTCACCCCGACATCCAAAACTTCTTTGCTCATACTTTCAATAAATTTGAAAGGTGAGCCATAAGTAGTAGCCTTTTGCATTGAAGCTCTTTCCAAACCTTGTAAAGTCTTTCTTTTGTTAATCAGCGCCTCACAAGTGGGACAGAACGTGTTATATTCAAACATATACGAAATCTTGCTCATAACGCAGGCATTAGGACAATGGCTTAATTCAAAAAGATGTCCAACCTCGTGTAAAGATAATCGCTGTAAAACAGGAATAAACGTTTCCAAGGAAGTAGCATCAATATGGCTCATTGAAACAACCGCCGCTTTACTTTTTCGTATTGCTCCACCAGCCAATACACCCCCTGACTCGCTCATATTTTCATGAATTGCTTGAGGAGTAAGACCTAATATATAATCATTGGACTGAGGCTCAACCCCAGCAATATGCGCCCAAAGTTTATTTATTAGTTCAACTGCATTAAAACCATAATATCGACCTAAAACTAAAGGCCCTGCAATTCTTACTGTTTGTATCTTTAAAATTTTTATGGATTTAATGAAAAATATGACCGCATTTAGGATGTGCTCTTTATTCTTACCATAAAGACGTTTCTGCTGGTTTGTTAAAACTATTGAACCAATTGTCTTAATGCCAGATAGATCCAGATCTTTATACACAGGAACGATCGTCAGGCTATTATCCTGTGCTATTAACTCTTCCGTAACTGCATCAGTGACAACGGTACTATTAACGTGAGTTTTTTCCGTCTGAGTAATTTCCTGCCACTGTATAACGGCGCCTTCTTGATTGATATCAACATAGATCGGATTAGGGTCTCCTTCTATCCAAGCTATTCCGCCATTTGCATAAGCTATATATGATTTTTGCTCTTCATCAAAGCTGTTGACAACAGTTAAATATCCTCTCTCTGATACAACAAGCCACAGATCATCCCATAATTTAAGCTTTTCAGTTTCCTCCTCAGTTTCTACAACAAATATCGTCTTGCCATTTAAAACTCTTACTCTTAAAGCTTTTGAAACTGCCTCTTTAGCGACTAAATACTCTCTATTTAAAAAGTCCGCATCTTCAATATCAACAACCGTCTTTTGATCCGTAAATAATTTTACTTTTGCATTAACTAGTAATTTTCTCAAAACATTAGGAACTCTTATTCCAATGATACCGCTATTACATACGTTGAATCCTCTTGCCTTTGCCTCTTTTATGATCCAATTTAATACCGTTGTTCCAGCACCAGAGTCCCAATATTCTTTGTTTACATGAATATACTCAACATAGATCGTCTCAATACCAACTTCAAAGATCACAACACCAGCAAAATCATTATTAATAAATATTTTTAGCGTCTGATTCCCTTCAAAAAGTATTGCACAAGGCTTTTTATTGTCAGTGCCTGTTAATGTAACAGGCTTGCCATCTGTTAAATTTGGAATTAATACAGCTTGGAGGTTTGCTCTTTGATCATAAACACGTCTTTCGATAGCCACGCCATAATTACCAGGTATCTCAACAACCTTATGCCCCTCTTCAATAAGAACTTCTGATACCATATCATCAACAAATTCAAACAATTCAGCCTGCTCCCTGATAAACTCTTCCCTTATCTCTTGATCAGCTTGATCATGGGACTTTCCTTCAACAACTTCCTTGTATTCATGCTTTCCTATGAGAAGAAGAGTCGTTTGTAATTTTTCTAATGGTTGTTCTTGAAATTTGTTTTTGATTCTTTCGATAAGCCTTTTGCTTAAATTGGGAGAGAATATTACCTGAAGTTTACCTTCTTTTTCGATCGCAAAAATATATGGTTTGTTGATTGGTGGGGCATTCGTGCCATAATCAAGAACAGAAAATTCGACATCCATGCCTTCCACTTGCGTATTAAAGTTATTAAACTCTTCAACCAATTCCAATCGCCACTCACCTTTTGAGATCTTTGCAAGATAATTATTCAAATCTTGTTCAGTCACATCTCCATAATATCCTCTTGCCTGGCTGCCTCGTTTCTTTTCTTTACTTTCAACTGTTGATACTAATCGATACCCTATTGGATTATATCTTGCATTATTCCAATCAATAATCAGCTGTCTTGCCGCGTCATCATCTTCTAATGGTATCCTTGCTCCTCTATCAAAGTCGCGACAATACAACATGGTAATATTTCTTGATTCATAACCTGCACCCAAAGCACTTTGGCCTAATACTGAACCTAGGAATACTCTTTTAAGATCAACGCCATTTTTAATTTCACTTCTATTTAAAGCTTTCGAAATTCTTTCAAGCGTTGGCTCATTAGCAATTTTTCCTTCAACAGCTAAACCTTCCGTCAAAGAAGCAATCTTCTTTAAGAAAGCAGCCCCTAAACCAAGACCTAACAATCTATCTCCTACTTCAGGAGTAGCCCTTAGGTCCATCAACCTTCTATCGAGATCTTGTATTAATACAAGTTCTTCGTCCACTGTTCCTTGGAAACCAATAGGATCTTCAACAGGATAAACTGCTCCAGGCTCAATGATCTTAAATTTAAATTTCCACAAACTGCCTCTTAACCAATTAACACCAGAAAGGATCAATGTATAAACAGCACCATTGTTCGCTTCCAAAGTAGCGCCATTTAATCCCCTGATTCCTTTAACAACCGCACCTTCAATTGGAACTTTTGGTTCATTGATACCTTCAACTGCCTCATCTTCAGTAAAAACATGATAAACATAAGCCCCTGCTCCTATTCCAAGAACCTCTTCGTATTCTGCTTCAATTGCATCATCATAATTTTCAAATACAGCATCGAACAAACTGATCAAATCAAAATGATCTTCCTCAAATTCCTCCCTAGTCTCTTGATCTGCCTGGTCATGAGTTTTTCCTTCAACAACCTCTTTATATTCATGTATTGCAATAATCTTTAGGGCGGTTTCCATTTTTTCTTCAACATTATTAAATGCACTGGTTATTGCATTTGCGATAGTGCTGCGGGCATTTGGTGAGAAAATTACATACAGTTTACCATTTTTTTCAATCGCGAAAATATATGGACTATTGGCTGGCGGAGCATTTGCTCCATAATCAAGAACATAGAATTCAACTTCCATGCCTTCAACTTGAGTATTAAAACTATTAAATGCCTTGATCAGTTCCAAGCTCCAAACACCAGCTGTAATATTTGAAAGAAAAACATTTAAGTCCTGCTCAGTTACATCTCCATAATATCCTTTTGATCGCTTATCCTGCTCTCTTTCAGAATCAGTATTTTGTTTTGATTCGCGGTCAATTCTATGTTGACGTTGTGCTGGTATATAGTAATTGCTGTTTGTTCTATCAGCCCCAATATTTATCATGCCATATCTGGTTATGGCTTCAGGATGTCTTTCTAAATATCCATGTAATCCTGAACTTGAAGAATCAATGATCACGGCAACTTCGCCTACAGTTCTTCCTTTAATTTCACGTGCGTGCTCTTCTAAAGCGTTTTCGATATATGCTTCAGGCTCTTCATCTCTAACAATTCCAAATGCGATCTCTTCCTCAGGATTCTCTCTTAAGAAATCTCTTAGGCCTTGTCCTGAACAACCAATTATATTCATGATCTGATAGATGTTTTGCCCTCGTATTGCTTCAGCATGCTCAATTAAAGCTTGTCGAATATTGACCTTTACAAGTGGCATAGCGCCAACTTCTAATTGATACTGATCAATTGCCCAAGAATTCAAATTAACAAATCTGCTCAATCCTTTTCGAGAAACACCTAGAACCTTGCTTGCTGCAGTAATAGACAATCCTACAACTTCATCTTTATGTTGTTCTAGCAATGCTGCAATAGATTTTCTATTTCCCTTTGCTTTCGACTTTTTCCTATTAATTGGCGTATTTTTAGGATCAACATTAAACAAGTACATCTTTTGATCTTGATCGTTCAACTCTTGCTTTTCTTTAGTTTCAAAATATTCTGTAGCATTATGCTGATCATCCTGCATCTTTGCCTGATATTGAAAAACTTCCTCCTTAACATGATGCTCAATAAAGCTCGTATAAGCTGGGTTCAGCTGAACCGCCTTTGCCCAATATCTTACAGCCAGCTGCTGTCTGCCCTGATGAAAATAAACACTGCCTAAATTAAAATAGTGACTTGCCGAATATCCATTCTGCCTTATAGCCGACCTAAATGCCTCTGCAGCTTCCGCTAATCTATCTAACCCTACAAGCATCTTCCCCATCTGCTGCAATAGATAATCACAAGTCGGATTCCTTTTTATACCTTTCTGAAAACATTCATAAGCTTTATCATGATCACCTAACGAGAAGAATAAATAAGCCATCGCTTCATATAAGGACGTAAGTGTTGGACATAAGGCAATTGCCTCTTCAAATTCGTTCATAGCCTGATCAAAAAGTCTAAGATTGATATAATAAACAGCAAAATTGAACCTTAACTTCGCATCATAAGGATTAAATGTTTTTGACCTCTTGTATGATCCCAACGCTTCTTTCCTTAAACCTACGTCTGTGTACACTTGGCCAATATTGCTCAAAATTGCAGCTGTGATCAAATGTCCATCACCAATCTGAATTATGTCATAACTTAAATTCAATTTCTCATTAGGGGTTAAATCCCTAGATACTGTTTTGCTACCTGCCAATTCAATTTTTATTTTTAATAAGTCCTCCTGTTTTATTCTCTGTTTATCTGACAAGATCAAAAATTTTCCCGACTTTTTATAAAATGTTTTCACAGATAAACACAACAACCTGATCAAGCTAACATCAACAAATATTGTCTTTCCATCAGGAACCTGCACTGCGTTTAATAAATGCCCCGGACAATTAATACTTTTAACACTTACGCCCAGCAGCATAAGAAGAACATGAGCTAGCTGTGTTTTAGAAGTACAAGCAGATAGAATATTCTTGATCTCTCGTTTTTTTCTTACATTTATCTTAGAGCTATCTATTGAACTATAAACATTTTTATCAAGACAACTGACCAAGCACCTTGTTAGTCTCTTTATATTCGTAAATCCTTTTACTAGGTATGCGTTTCTTACCCGTTCCGCCAAAAGACATACTGAGCTATTAACACTATCAGGATCTTTTATATCCAGACCATCTCTCAACGCCCTTAAGTCAATATCGTCTATCACTCTTTCAAAACGAGCAACCAGATCAGAGATTGTTTCAGCAGGATAACCCTGTTCTAATAATATTTGCATCAATTCAAGACAGTCTCTAACAAGATCATAATCTTTTACTCGCCTTTGTTCTTTAACTGCCTTGCGATGTGTTTTGTTTTTAAATATTTCTGTATATTCGTGGCGGGCTATTGATCCATACACTATTGGGAGTTCTTCCAGCGTAAAAAGAGATTCTAATAACTTCTTGGCTTTTCTTGAAAGGAATATTTGCAGCTGACCTCTAAACTTACGTGCCCAAACAAATGCAGGAGGTACTCTTGTCGGTTTTCCTGTTATATAGAAGAACCTTGCGAAAATATTAATTCTATGTGCAACTAATCGATCAAATTCCTGAATCGGCCTGTAGGTTTTGCTTTTGACTATATCCAGAATAGTCTCTTCTGCATCTTTATCTAAATTGTTAACAAAACCTTTTCTTTCTGTTCTATTCTTTTCTGTTATCTGTGCGATCCTTACAACTTCGCGCGCAGGTTTTCTTACCAGTATTAATTATATTTGTTTTGCTTCATGAGGTTTTGTAATTTGGGCAGATGTTCCAGCTCGCGGATATGATGCTGGTATCTGATCACCCCTGTAAATATTAATATTCTTTCTCTCAAAGCCTGATTTTTCTAATTTCCCAATTATTTGTACTGAATTAAAACCATTAAACTCATCCTCCGTTGAATAGAACGCTAACCCACCACCATATCGGCAAACTCTAAATATTTCTTTAAATGCTACAGCCACTGAACCTAATCCGGCATTAGGGCTTGGGAAATTGTATGTGATCAAGTCAAAGCTTTCATCCGTAAATTCCATCTTGCCCCAATTCATGAACAGAACCTCTATAAAACTCAATACAAGAGCATTTTCAACCATACCTTGTGAACCATCAATTGCTGTGATACGAGCATTTCTTCCCCAGAAATGTCTCTGAATCTCTCTGACAAAACCAGCTGCGCCTGTAGCAACATCTAATATTTGGAGACGCTGCCTTTTTCCCGGCCTTGAATTATCAATACGTCCTACAAAATCAGTAAAAGAATCCTCTGCATCTTCAACCTCTGGCTTCATATTCTCTAAATTAAACAATGCTAGTTTAATAGTTTTTTGTTTATTGTCGTCGTCACTCCTTTGGCGTATATCCTCAAGCTGTTGAATAGCACTTTTACCATAATTATTAATAATAAAAACCAGCAATCTCTTTATTGAGTAAGGATGTCCACATTCTTCCAGCAATTCAAAAAACAGCTCTTTAATCTTGTCTACTTCAATTCTATTGCCGATCTCTATCAAGGCATCAATAGCTACTGTTCTCATCTTAAAGATTTGTGTTTCAATACATATATCCCTTAATAACTCCATACCTTGAGATGTCTTAGCGATCTTACCTAATAATTGTATCAAAGATTCATAATCATCCATTTTACGGATAGGATTATCAATTTCATTTATCTCAGTAATAACTAAACTTTCAATTTGTGCGTTAATTGCTGCTTCTTCGGTTGGCTCTGCTTCGTGGATCTTGATCTGATCTATAAGGAATGCTATGTCTTCTTGTGAATGATCAGCAGATGATAATATTGAAGTAATTTGCTGTTCAGTAAGATGCCAAACTATATCTTCACCTATTCTTTCAGCTACGACCGGGGAGCCTCTAGTTCTCTGCATCTTCCTTAAATAGTCTTCAAGGACTTTTAACATCGCGCCCAACTTCTTAAATCTCGCTGCTATCGCCTTATTTAGGTCATCTCGCTTGGCTACATTAAACATAGACTCAGACTCGATAGAATGCCAATCAATAGGTATATTGAACTTTGCTGTTCCCTGATTCTTGTCCCCCCACATATTGACATATTCAACCTGTACAAATTTTCCGCCATCATTCACTAAAAGAACATCACCAACTCTTTCAACTACAATTCTGACACCAGCAAAATGAAAACTCACATTTGTTCGCTCTACAATAAATTGTCCTGCTCTCTCAATATTAACAATATTTTTTTCATCAAGCCAAAGTCTCCAGAAAGAAACTATTCTCGTTCTTGAGATATGTTCCGCTATATTAATAAATATCCCCTGTGTTAGATCGTATGGTCCTGAACCAATTAGGACCCTAACCAAATTCTTGCCTGCTATTCGAACTATTGATAAATGTTCAGTTTCCCCTTCTTTATTATAATCTTTAACACCAGCAGACAAGATGTACTGCTCTGAATATTTAAAATTCTTAATTACGCTTCTATATCCTGCAATTTCATTTTTATACATTTTCCTGACATTTGAAAAAGCCCTTAATTTAAATAACTTTGTTAATAGAACAAATGTTACAAACCCAATAGCTCCAGAATAAAGAACATCCAAATACCTCAACAAGATCAAAACTTCGGTAACAGAAAATACTGTTGCGATCCAATAAATTCGTGAGCGCACCAACTTAATAAACTCATTAAACTCATCTTCAATTATCAGATTGATCTTTGCCAGATCCATCCTTGCATAGTGTAGATCCAAATAATCCTTTTTAATGCGTTCAATATCTGCATTTACTGCTTTTACATCTGGCGGAGTCTCGCTCATTCTCATTTCTATGACTGCAAATATCATCTGGCTTAACCCTAAAACCAGAGCTGTCAAAGAACCTGGGAACAGTAAAGCCAAAAATAATCCGAGCATTAAGTTAACAACAGTGCCTCCAATACAAGAAGGTGCAACATTGTTATATCTCAGGCCAGCAAAAATATCTTTTAAGTTAAACTGAAGGTTCTTTCTCCACGAATGAACAAACATCGTTAAAGCAAGATTGCCCAATTCATGAGGAACTACCCAAAAGCTTAATAAAATTCTTAGTAGCCAATTCGGCTTGCCCTGTTCTAATTTATTGATTATATGTGAAGGCTGAACATATACTGATTGATTAACTCTTTTATCAACCAATGTAACCGGCAACCTAAATGTATAAACATTGTTAACACCTATCAATTCGCCGACAATATCCCCGCCCACTTCTCTAAATCTGTCTCTAAGATCAATAAGCCGTCTACCAACATCTTTCCCCTTAACTCCCAGGACCATATTGCGTTGGTTAATATAAATAATACCTTTTTCATCCGAGACTACTCTTACTTCCAGAATACCGCCTTCTGAGACAGCAAAATCAATACTTATTGTTTGAGCCCAGGCATTTTCAATTGATGCTAAGACATACTCTCTTAGCGCTTCATTAAGAAGTGTCAGCCTATACCTAAATTCATTGTCTATCTTATTTTTCCCTTCAAGAACAGCGATCTGCACATCCTCAAAATCAGGCGAAGAGAATAAGGCTTCCTCTTTGATCTCTTGAGCTATAGCTCTTAATGCCGCTTGAATATCATCAACCTTAACTTCTTCACCATTATCATTTTCAAATTCTTCACGCTCATTAATAAATGGCAGATCTATTATCACTTCTCTAGTAAACGCAGCATCTTCATAAGTGACTACCCTAATATTTCCTCCAACAGATCTAACTGCCGTTAACATGTTAACAACAAATAGCATTGTTGATCCTGAATCGCTTCCAGCCTGCAATACAGATAAGAAAGGTACTCTCTCTGTTGTATTATTCTGACTACCATTATCTCTAATAACAATTCTAAGCATTCCTCCTTCTTCGCTCAACTCAAGCTCAATATTATCAGCTTTTGAATTTTTCGCATTTTCAAGAAAATAATCAAGAGCATCTTTGCTTAAAACAGAAGGCACTCGTATTTTTCTATTCACTGTATTATCAAGCCTTGTTATCGTCTTGATATTATTATCACTGTTTAACAACCGTTCTAATTGCTCTACAAATTGACTAATTTCAATTTTTCCATATCCTATAGTTTGCATCTCAACAAAGCTTCTCATTGCTTCAAATATCTTCACCATACCTGCAAATTCTTTCTGTACTACCGACATGCTGCTCTTGCACGATTTACCCTCATCAGTATCAATCCATATCAAATATTTTTCATTTTTTTCTATATACTTTAAACACTCTTGCGCTTTTTCAATAAGAGCAAATAAAGCTCTAACTCTCCTTAAAACTTTATTTGCTTCACTACCTATTAAATCTACAGTCCCGTCTTGTGCCAAGATTTCTTCTAATGCTAATATCTCTTCTCCTTCTACAAGTGTTTCAAAAACCATATCCACTGATAGGGCAATTTCTTCTTCTATCTTAATAGCAAGCTGCTCTAATCCCTGGCTTGCTTTCATTTTCTTAACTATTCTTCTCACATAAGCACCAACTGATACAAGTGGATTCCTTACATAATGAACTAGTCTTGAATACAGAACTGTTCTAACGATTAACGCAACTGCATATTCAGCCTTTCTTCTAACTTCTTTTTCTTGGTCATCAAGAAGCGGTATTAAATAAGAAAGTGATCTACTTTTTTCTTGCACATCACTAACTAAAACACTATCAATTGCCTTAATTTTCTCAGGAGTTGAACATAAAGGATCTGCCAACTTATTTGTTGCGTCGCGATAATCACAAGCACATTCCTGTGCAAAATTCTCATTATCTATATCTGAATTTTCTGGATAAGCTATAACTCCAGCTTCATGTATAAGTGTTATGATTAGTTCTTTTCGAAGAGAGTTATCTAATAAAAGTGATAGATCAAGATATAATTTTTTACTGCGGAAAGTTCCCCAAATATATTTGAAATAACCCGCCCTTATCTCGATTGAATCCCGAATTAATTCAAGAGCATTGATGATAGCATCATCCCTGTTGCCAACTGCATCTATAGCTTGATTAACAATTCCCACAAATCCTATAAATTTTTCTCTCAACTTTCTGCTCTCTGCTATATCACCTTGAATTTCTTCTTCACTTGGATTTCCAAACTTTGCTCTATGAGGATCTTCAGCTTTGCCCTCTTCATCTTCAGCGTTAAACTCAGACCCCAAAAGTTCCATCCATTCATCGTGAATTGAATTATAAAATTCTCTTACAGCTACTGTTTCATTCATTATATCCATAAACCATTTAGTTTTAGACTCGTAGAGCTTTCTCACTGCTGCATATACCACTGCCATATTTCCACATTCTACTTCTAAGATGTTTGGAAGCATGGACTCGACCACAAATTCTATTGAAAGCTCTTCCCGCTCTAATATATATGGCCTGGTTTGATCTCTGATGGAATCAGAAATATCTGAAATTATTAAAACCGGGAGCATCTTTGAAATACTTTTTTGTTGATATTCAGATAATTGCCTATATGCTTTCAAATTACAGGGCTTACCATTGTGATGAAGGGCTATTAAATAGCGTAAAATTACTATTTCATCAGCATTCAAATTCACAAGTGCTCCTGAACGGTACAATATTTTATATGATTTTGTTGCATGTCTTCCGACAACAAATCTTTCTTCCTCACTTAATAATTTTCTATCCATTATTAAGCCTTGTATAGTAACGGCTAAGCCTTTGCCTATAAAATACTCCTCAGTATCATTTTTCCCTATGTCATGCGCAAGCGAGGCCAGCATTAAAAGCCCTCTTTCGCGTTCATTAAATCCAAGCTCTTGCGCAATTCCATCTGCTAGTTTTGCAACTCTAAGAGAATGATATTTAACTGTAGGATATAATCTTTCGTAAAGAGCTAATATTTTCACAGCAACTACTTTAAAATCTTTCGGTAAATTTGAAATATCTATAGTCTTTGTCGTCAATAAACTTTCAGCTGTTTCTCTTAGGTCTTGCAAGATATCCTTTTGCTCTACAAGACTATGTTTAGCAAATATTCTATCAACGCTTTTTTGCCTTATAATAACGTCCCACCCATAATGCAAAATCCCACCATCTTGCACATATATCTTCATATGTCTTTTAAGTATTTCTTCTCTCATATAATCTATCCACTGATTTGTGATCACTTTTAAAGCTAGAGGAAACCACATATGCTGCTCTGAAAAGTCATCTCTTTCAAATTCAAAAGCACAATCATCAGTAACAAAATATGCACCCGGTTTTAAATATTGATATATTTTTGCAATATAGCTCTCGCTGCCTTTCTTATACTCTAAAGGCATCATTAAAGCTGCTCTTTGATAAACAACATCAATATAATTGTTCTTAAATATTTCTTGATACTGATACCATTTTCTCGCATCTGCATTAACAAAAACTATTGTATATGTTTTTTCATCTTCTCTTAAATAGCTCCACCTAAAAGATATTGCAGGTCTTTTGTCTTCCAAATATACCTTGACAGTGCTTAAGTCTACTCCCATGGAACGGAGCTCATAAGCGACGGCTGCAATAACTTTCTGTTTAGTCTCAACTCCTTGCGTACTGGTAAACCCATCTTTAAATTTTTCCCCATATGAATACTTGTCCAAATATCTTTCAATATACAGATCAGAATTAACACCAAAACACTTTTGAAGATCTCTAGCTCTCATACGATCAAACCATCCAAACTTCCCTCTATAACTAGAGATGAAATAGCTTTTTATCGCATTAACAGAAAGGAGAAAATTAGAAACATCTGCACCTGCAGCTATATAAACAGCCGTAATAGGGTCACTTGAATAGTTAACTTCCTCTTTTATTGCCAAATCAGCCTTAACATATGATGAATTCAATAGACCAGCCTTTACAGGACGGTAATCGATCACGATCTCAAGCGCGAATTCTTCATTTTCTTTATCTAATGATCTTGGGTAGGCAATAACTCTTGCTTCATGAATTAATGTTATAAGCAGTTCTTTATTGAGTGTAACATCTAGCAGTAATGATTTATCTATAAATAATATTCCATGTCTATACGATGCCCAAACTTTTTTATAATTTCCTGACCGTATTTCGATAGCATGTTTTAATTTCTCTAATGCAGTTATAACAGCATCATCTCGATCACCTACAAGCTCGATCGCCTGAACAATAGCATCAGCAAAATACCTTGATTTCCTTTTGATTATTGTACTCTTTGTTATATCTTGAGCGATCTCTTCTTCAGACAAACAAAATTCTATTTTTGCTCTGTGTGGGTCAAGAGGTTGTTCATTATCATCTCTATCAATATCTGATCTGATAAGTTGAATATGTTTTGTGCTTGCATTGCGCCTTAAGAAGTCAGCAAATCTCCTAACAGACCTATTGCTTGGCCCTCTCACAAAGTTGCGGATAATTGGCCAGCCTGTTTTGCTCTCTTTAAATCTCATTGAATAATCATAAAATTCTTCAGCATTTTCCGTACTTAGAACAAATGGATGGTATCCTTCTCTCATCAAAATGTAGCTCGCAACAAGTATGCCCGTTCTATGGTTTCCTTCTTCGAATAATTGCGGTGATCCAACAATGCGAGCATATACTCCTGCAGCTAAATACCATGGAGACTGATGCCTGTTTGCCTTGTACCAATTCCACACGTTCCCAATATTTGCATTAAATCTTTGCTCTACAAAATCAACATATGACTGATACCGACCTCTTCCATCCCATTCGTAACCAACATGCGTTATAATATTAAACTCTAGCATATAAACCGGTAACAACTCTTGTCCATCTTCCAGTAATTGATTAAGAAAGTAACAAGCATCTGAATAATAATCCAATGTCTCAACGCTAAAGGCCCTTCCCTCTTCTGCCTGTTGAGCAACCTTAAAACTTTCGCGAACATAATGTAAGTGGAAGTTGACCTTGATCGACTTTCTTGCAAATCTTTCATTTTCTTCGCAAGTTCTTTCAGGGCAAGTAAGCAAACTTGCTTCATGAAGCAGTGTTAATATAAATTCGATCTCGCTTGTCTTGTTTAATAACTCTTTGTTTATGTGGAGAACATCACCCCGGACAACGCCCCAAATGTTAGGCATTAGTCCAGCACGCACTTCCATAAATTTCATTGCATAAAGTTTTTTAACGATTCTTGGATCTGTCGCAGCATATTCCGCAGCCTTATCAATAGTTTCAGCATAGTATGTTCTTTGTGCTAATGATAACTTAAAATTTCTTCTTACTTCAAAAGCAATAGCAATTCGTCTTAAGAATTGAATCCTTGGGAATTTATTATTATCCTTAGCACGATGAAGATCTTTTGACTTGCCATCTTGGGACCCTATATTGTTTGTAACTTGTCTTCCCTCTTTGCTTGTTCTGGATTGTTCATCACTATCCAGTCTTAACAAAGGCTTGATCAATGTGTGATCCATTACCTGTCTATCATTTGAATCCTCAACTGCCGCTATAAACTCACTGACCTCAAGCTTAAAGATCTTCTGCTTTTGTTCTTTGGTCAAATGATTGTCTTTTAGTAAGTTTTCAGCATATAAAAGATCTTCTTTTGTCCCGATCAATAATAGAGGTTTAACCCCTGGCTGTACCGGAGCGAATAAAATGACAACTGCAAAATCAACCAGTACATTAAAGACAATAGCGATCTTCCTGGCAATAAAACTTTTCACCAAGATCCAAGAAGACACTCTGCTCGGAGTAATTATCGATAATATCTTTTTCTCTGACAGCATTTCATCCCCAGAAAGGATCTTAATTCCTCTCACATCAAAAGGCATATAATTATATTCTTTGTTCAATGCTCTAAAATGATTTATAAGAGAGACCATTTTAATGGAATTCTTCTGCATTAAATATGTTTGATCTGCTGTTGCATTTGTATGTCCCTCGAGCTGTGCCTCTATACGTTTTGAGAGCTTATACCACTGAACAGCGAGCACAAGACTTGAGATCTTTGCCTTCTTTTGCACGTATAGTATCGGACTAAAATTACCCAATCCTTTAGGTATAAATGTAAGGGCAAGCGCACTAAAAGATAATGAAATATCCTTGCCACATATAGGTTTATAGATCAAGGCATAAAGAAGCAGCCTTACTATTCCACCTGTAGCAAACAATACAACAGCATATGAAAGATATGCTAACTCACCTTTAATGAAAGTATGTACCGAATAAAGAAGAAACGGCTTCAACATGAAATTGACAAAACTCCAATCCACAATAGAGTTAATTAAAATAAGATGTGATGCAACTTGTGCCTTTCTTCTTGCTTTATCAGTACGGTCAAAAACATAAATAAGGATATTTTCCAAATTTTTATGTAAACGATAATACCCGCTCATCATCCTTCTAAAATATTCAGACAATACAAATGTAAAATACGCAAATGACGTTGCTATCATATTTAGAACCAAAATAAATAAAATATTCTTAGCCATATCAGTTGTAATTTGTACCTTAGGAATGTATAAGAGCGTGTCTACGTTGATAAACATAGAAGGATTTATCAAAGTCCAGATACCTGCAACAATAACTCCTATTGATAATATTGAAGCTATTATCAACCTTGACAATTCACTATCATGTATATATTGATGATTTGTGATAGTTAACGTTGCGTCTTTATGTGTAAGATTAAATATTGATCGAGATACGATCTGTAAGACAAGAGGAATAAATATCAAGTGAAGTAGAATTGTACTTTTTGTAAGGAAAACTCCAAACGCAGATAACAAGCCTGCAGCTACAAAACCTGCTATGCTGATCCAATAAATCCATTGAATACCCTTTGCCATAACAGGACGCTGGGCTTCACTTGGATTACATTTATCAATAAAATCTTTCTTATAAAATTCAAATATCCCAATAAATGGAGTAAAGAATATATCAAGGAATCTCTTCGAAGTCTTCCTTAATAAACCAAAAGTAATGAATTGAACAAACCTTCTGCCAATTTCATGCGCTCCTTGATATTTTGCATTCTGTGCTTGATCTAGGCCGTGAGCAAAACTATTAAGATAATTTCTTATCAATCTAAAATAACCATCTAAAATACCACGATGATTTTTAGATACTTCTAACGCTTTCTGTCCTAGTTCTTCCCTTAATTTTCTGTCATTAAACAGCCTTGTTAACTCCAAAGAAAGATCTTCAGCATGTTTTAGCTGAACGATACCGTTATTTTCAATAAAAGCATTAGCAACATACGCGAAATTTTCCATATGCGGCCCGACAACGATCGGCCTAGCAAAATTTGCAGGCTCAATAGGATTGTGTCCGCCATGTTTGGAAACCATGCTACCGGCTACAACAACAACAGTTGCAACTGAATAAATTTCTTTTAATTCACCATAAGTATCAAGAAGAAGAATATCAGGCAATACAGATCCTTCCTTTATAGATGACAGTTCTGATTTCTTGATAACATCAAATCCTTGTGCCTTAATAAATGTCAAAAACAATCTAACCTGTGCAAGATTCTGTGGAGCAAAGATCAACTTCAAATGTTCAAGCCCCGGCACCCTTAATAGATCTTTATAAGCATCAAACAATATTTGAACTTCTTCTTCGTGAACGCTACCATAAACGAGAACCGGCTCATCTGGCTGTAATCTCAAGTCTTTTAATATCCTATCTTTTTTCTGCTCAGTAAAATCAACTAATGATGTATCAAATTTCATGTTACCCAGCACTGACACAGAGTTTTCGTTAACTCCTTGACTTATAAAGTAGTCACGCCCTTCATTAGTCTCAACAGCAAGATGATCATATGAACGATAGATCTCTTGATCATAAATACCCTGCAACACATCTTTTGCCTCTGATAATTTATATTTCATAAGATACCAGTTGATCAATATAATGTTCGCTCCGCACTCTTTTTTGGCAATTTCAAAAAACTTTGGACCTGCGATCCTGAAATTTTCTTGAACAATAACCATCGCAGGCTGAATTTTCTTGATCCAGTTTCTTAATATAAACCTACTGTTCAGCGGATATCGCATAATAATAGCATTGCTTTCCTTAACAACAGCCATATCACTAATATCCCTATTATTTACCGAGAGGAAAACCTTGTTGTACTCTGGAAACTCAGCTTCAAGTTTCTTAAGAAGCTGCATAGAATTCAAAACTTCACCAACACCCATAACACAAAAGAGGATCGTTTTCGGATGCTTTTGCAATTGGCTGCGAATCCTTTTAGGTATATACCCGAAACTCATAGCAATATCTTCGATACCTTTTTTATGTTTTATAAAATGACGAATAAAATTCATGTGATAGACCATAGTAAAAAGCATGCCTCTTAATATGCTACTTACTAAAACAGAAGCATTTGAACGTTCAAAATTTAAAACAAACAAAATAACTTTTGAAACAAAGCCTTTGATCACCTTTTTAGGGAAACTGCTAACAATATATTTCAATTTGCTCAGCAGAACACTACCCTTGCGACCACTATTATTTTTATTTCCATCCTTTTTAAGGGAAATTGAAACTTCTTTTTGGGAATGATTTGTATATATTGAATCTATAGCGAACTGTTCATTTTCTTCGCAAGTTCTCTCTGGGTAGGCAAGCAAGCTTGCTTCATGAAGAAGAGTTAATACTAATTCTGTTATATTGGCTGGATCAAAAAGAGAATTGTTAAGGTTTAACTTCTTGCTGCGGACAACACCCCATAAATTTGGCATCGGTCCTGCACGGATCTCCATCAATTTCATTCCAGAAAACTGCTCTACAACTATCTCATCTCTACTCGCGTACACAATTGCCTGATCAATAGCATTTTCATAGTATGCCTTTTCTCCCTTGGTAATTTTCTTGTTACTTCTAATCTCAAGCGCAATGGCAATTCGTCTTAAGACTTTAGTCTTTGGTAATTTGTTATTCTCTTTAGCACGATGAAGGTCATTTGGCTTATTATTTTCAGAAGTTCTCAGTCTTATATTTTTTCTTGCATCCCTCTTAGCACTCAAGATCTCATCTTTCGCCAGGCTCCACCATTGAAGATGCCTATGATTCTCTATAACATATTCTATGATTCTTTCATTTATTTCATCAAAAGTTAAATAATCGCTTTCTACTATCTGCCCAAGCCCTTCCCTTAATTCATCTAATTGTCGATAGAGCCTATCACTGTGTTCCTCCAAGAGAGTATCTCGCGTCAAAAAACGTGCCTCGGCTACTTCTGATCTAATACCCTTCTTTTGCTTAATAAAACTTACAATTTTATTCTTAATACCTTCGGCGATTCTAGCAATAAAATAAACAACAGTTGCAGCAGTAATGAATTTTATAATAACCTCATTTGAAGCCTTATCAGTGTAATCAATAGTGCCTAAAAACACAATGTCACCAGCAAAAGCAAAAGCGGCTGTAAAGATACCTGCTAAAACCGCAATAATTCCAATATATGTAAAACCTCTATTCTTAGAATTATTTAGGACAATACGACTATGATGATTGGACCCAGTAAGATCGATCTCGCCTTTTTCTAATCCTAAGATCTCTATTAGTGCTCTTTCAATTGAATCTTTTCTCTCCTGTTCCTCAATCGCTGCAAAAGTATTAGCAGCAAAATAATGCAGATAATCTCCGCCCTTGTGCAACCAGAAGCCATAATGTGATTCAATTTCTAAATTTGTGTTATGTGAAGTTGGTCTTAGATCACCTCTCTTAGGATCTTTAAACGTTGCTGTTATTGCAGCTGCGATCTCATGAACCACAACATCGTTTAACCCAATAGAACGATCCTTAACAAATATTTTAAGAATAGTTTCTCCGTCTTCCTCTATAACCTGCCAAGTTCCCCTATAAGGTAGTGTCTCAAGAACATGTATTTCTAAACTTACTCTTGATAGCGGAATTGCTATTCTGGAATAAAGTGAAGCGATCAGGCTGGTCATCTCATTTTTTCCAACTCCAAAAAATGTCCTTGCTAATATTGCCGCTTCAGAAGAATCATCTAACACTCGATGCTCCGGCTCATTCCTTAGTGATTTCTCTATAAAATAATCAACTTCTCCACGCGTCAGATCACTTTCCCCGCTTCCTGAAAGATCAACATTTTTATCTTTAGCTTCCCTGATATCTTGAACTAGCTTTTCAGCACGTTTTCTTCCTGTACCCCAACCAGCCTTCTCTCTTTCCCTTAACATCATGTAGTATATTTGTGAAACAAAATGCTTATCACGACTAACAGCACTTGAAAGCTCTTTAAAGAAAATACGATGCAGTCTTGGATGTGCAAACATATCTTCCTGTCTCTCGCTCTGATCGTACATATTCCAGGACTCTCTCAATCTATCAGCAGCCTCTTTGCCTAATTTTTTCTCAGCAAGTATTTTTAGATCAATTTCAGCTGTCCCTTGAAAGATCAATACTTCCCAGAAGAAAGGCCTGCCGCTTCCAAGATGATTTAAATAAAGAACATTTGCCAAATTATCCTGACCTGAAACCATTGATGGAAGGTCATCGCTATAAAGCATTAGCTCTGAAAATAATTTACGAGGTACTGAGTAATCTAAAACAACTGTTACCTTACCGTCTTTAGAAGCACGTACAAGCTCTAATACTTTACCCTCTTCATTAAATCTAAATAGGGAGTAATCATTCTCCTCTACAATTTCATAAACTTTTTCATGAAGGGCCTTGTTCCCCCGGCTAGTCATTACAAATATTGTTTTGTCTCCTTCTCCGAAGTCAGCGTATTTTTTTCTAGCTCTTTCAAATATTCCCAAATACTTTTCAGCTGATCTTGCTTCATGCGCATACATAAAGCCCCATTCAGAGGCAACAGTTCGTTCCAAATTAGTTTGCCCTAAAGCCTTATTTAAAACTTGCCATCCTGGGAACTTTTTAATGATACGTGCTCGCTCAACATGAATTCTCCCTCTATCTCTTGGATACTTACTTCCATAAATTGTTTTACCAACTGGCGATACCGGAGGTAACCCAACAGCATCCTCATTAAATCCTAGATGTGCAGAACCATGAGCAATTGGATTTTGACTCATTGCTTCAAAACCAACTTCAAAAACTTTGATATACGAATCTACCGGGCCAGCATACTCTCTAATAGCTTGACTGTTTTGGTGAATATCTTTTTCTGTTCCGCCTAATGCATAAATAATAGATACGTCATTCTTATTAAAAATATCTTTCTGTGTTCTGTACCATGGTTGTGTTTCCATAGATGGCCACATGGTTTTTTCTGGAACACCATAATGTTCGATCCCATAACGCTCAGCATTTACAACATAGATATTCTCAGCTATCTGGTCTGATTTTTCAGGATCTAACCCCTTTAATATCTTTGTTGTGCAGACCAAGTTGAAATCCTCTTCCTTATGAAAGACCAGACGAATTACTTTGTCTGGAAAAGCTAATCTTAACACCTGTGCTGTGTTGACAACAAAAACCAAATCCCCTAATCCAGCCATACGGCTATGAATAATAACGTTAATAGCAGCAAAATTATTTGAATCCAGCATCAGATATGATTTATCGTATCCAAAAGAATTAATTGTCTTTTCAAAATCCCAACCAAGACCTTTTGAGAATTTCTCTAAAATTGTTTCTAAGTTAGCTGATTTGACTTTAACTACACGGATATAAAGAACACCTTCTCGAACAAACACAGAATCATGTCTAGCTTTAAAATCAACCTCTATCTTATTGATACCTGCACTCTTCTCATACTTCAACAATATGTTAACAGCGACTAGAAGTGTAGTATACGGCAATAAATTATATGCTGTTTCATTTAATCTTTTTGCATAATCTTCAGAAATATCAAAAGATATATTTTCTTTAAATATAATGCTATCTGAAACACTGCCAGATATAACATCATTAAGTTGTTTTCTATAATCTGCATCGATCATTATTCCGCAATCATCTAACGCCTTAAAATATAATTTTAATTCATCAATGTTTGATCGGAAGTAATCAATACTTGCTTTTATTGACTCTATGTGGGAATCTGTTTCTAACTCGGCGAGTTCATGGTGAATAATATCATCTATAAGTATTTGGAAGGATTGTGATTCAATTGTATCTCCATATGGTGGAGCCCTAGTAGCTAAACCTTTTTGCAATGTGATCTTGCTTATATCAGTTGCAACATCAGATATCCTTCCTGTCTTAGTTTCATCAGCAAAAGCAATAAGGTCTGTTCCTGCAATACTGATCACTCGCTCAATATATTTATTAAGATTTGTCAGCTCAGCTACAGTCGCCTCTCTTGGTTTTGCCGGGAAAGATGCTGGATATGTTGATCGTGTTTCCTCTGTAACTGTATATTCACCTGTTCTTGTTTCAATAAATACTTTTAATACTTTCGCTCCATTTTTTGAAACTCTCTCAAAATGTAATCCACTATCATCAACCCAATAATTCCTGACATTACCAAACTCACAAAGATAATCAAACTTATCTCTGTTCCTGTTAAGGCCTCTAATAAATTCTAATAACCCTTGGTCATCTCTATAGAATGGCGAACTTTGTTTCCATAAACCTGGTTGTCCCGGACGATTGATCTGCTCTTCAACTGCAAATTCATCGCCCATCAATAAAGAATAATTTGCAAAGCCTAGTGCGCATAAAGTATAGAGGAACTTTGTACGCGCTACTACTGAAACATCTGCAGGAAACAACATACCAAACGAATGGGAAATCCTTGGTGCATCATGATGCGTTAACATCCACATTCCAGGCATCCATCCCATACTACCAAATACATAATCAGTGAAAACCCTTAACCTATCTACATAGTTATGAATGTTGCCGTCGTGCCATGGTCGCCCTGGGCCTGCAGCAGTTATAATCGGGAACATCTCAAGATCTATTAATACTTTATTTACTTCTCCTTCATTTAAAGCACCAAGTGCTTCAGGAACCGCTAATCCTCCTAAGGACTTAAATAATTTTGCAACCATTTCTTTGAACAACGGCATACCAAAACCATAATGGAATGCGTCGAGCCTTTCTCCGAGAAGCCCAAGTTTTTCAAGCATAAACCTTATTGGATCAATTAATCGTTTATAATCCTGCTCCTGTAACCCTTCCCAATTTGAATCTGCTAACCCTTGCTGCAGTTCTTCATCTCCCCATAGTTGCTGACCATAAGTACCTATCGCATGACCTGCCGCTTTGATCCTTCCATTTTCATCTTGCCTTAGTACGCTTGGATTAAATGCTGCAGCAACACCTTCCATAGCATTAAAGAAAGGCATATCCGTCCAAATAATAACACCTTGTTCATAACCATAATCAATAGCTCCTAATAACTGTTCTCGTGCTAAATACTGCTCCATAAACACAAAATTCCTAACTTGATCAAAAACCTCTTTCTTTTTCTTTCCATCTAACTGTTCATAGCCTGCAAAATCATCATGCCAGTAACCCTTAGTTTGCTTTTCAATAACGCGTGCTGTTTTCACATATGCATACTGCATTATATTTTCATCTCTAATAAATTCTGCAAAAGCCTGCGCAAACTTTTCATTCTTTGAGAAATCATCCCATCTTTCCCAAAGTGTTGCTCCTTTAACTCCAGTTTCATCCCAATCAATACTTCTAGGATCAAGCGCAAATAAACTGAATATAGAATATGGGCTATCTTCCTCTTGTGGTGTTAAATTATGAACAGGATCATTTAGCGGCATAGCAAAAAGTATGTTAAATCCAAGATCCTTTGCATGATCAATTAAAGCTCTAAGGTCAGTAAAATTACCAAATCCATCTTTTTCATTTCGTTCTCTTCTAACAGCATTTCTCAAGAAAGCATAATAAACTCTCGCCCTCTTTACCCATTCTTTTTTATTCTTGATCCTGTTAAGAACTTCTTGTGCTTTTTCTTGAGCTTTTTCTATATCAACACCTTTGCTTCTAACATAGTAAAGAGTTGCAGCAGCTGATGCTAATGCAAGAATATGTTCCGGATGCTCTATATCTGATACCTTTTGCGAAATATATATAACGTCTGCTCCATCCTCGTTTTCTTCATCAACATCAACAACACTATTGATCCAAAACACTTCATCAATACATTCAGGCGCAACTCTAATATTGTTATTATTTTTAAGGACTTGCAAATAGTTTGCAATGTCTTTATACCCAAGATAAGTAAGAATTGCTTTCGTTTTCTTTACAGAAGCTGAACCTACCTGATTCATACCATCTGCTAGCTCAGCAAATTTCCCTAGTAATTTTGTCCTTGGATCATCAGTATTATCGAGATTCTTTGAAGAACCAGCAGACACCCATGTCATAAGAATATCCTTCGAGACATTATTACCAACTGCAGTCTGAAGCATTGGGAAATTACCAATATACTCTTCCATAATTGCTTTAAGAGGTTTTGCCTGGTCATAAATTGACAGATCTATCGTTTCTCCCATCATGCTTGCATATACTGCTGCAAACTTATGTGCAGCTGTTCTTGAATCTACCATCGGAAGCATCCTTGTTGCATTCTCCATTATCTCGAGAACCCCTGTTGGATTGCTTTCAAGGTATCCTATTACCGCCTTCGCCCATTGTTGATTTGGATATTGTTTTACATCTCTTAAATCTGTTAATCTTTGTTTAACCTTTCCTTCTCTGTAATATTTATATGCATATATCCTTGCCGATGCATCCAACATTGCCTCCTGCATTGCCTCTTCTGTAAACGGCTCAAATACATATCCGTTTCCTTCTTCTGCCTCAAAGAAACTTCTTCCTGTCTTTGCTTCCCATGCCTTGATCCCTACATTTAGTATCTGCTGTATCGGTGCTCCTGTATAACTTGATATAACTATTGATGCTGTGATCATATCTTTCTTGTCTTTCATACCTGCTGCTTCCAGCGGCGGTATTGACCACTGTGCCGCAACACTTGTCGCCGGTATTGCCATCCCAGAAGTAAATACATCCCACATCATAAATAAATATCTGTTATTAATATTCTCATTATCTTTTCTTGCATAATTTGCCATTTGGTATGACCACTCTT
>JAHJCZ010000085.1 GCA_018812705.1 Candidatus Omnitrophota bacterium | reverse complement strand
CTTGTCCCTAAAACTTTTTGCTACCAAGAAGTTTCTAGTCAATATGCATCAGAACGAATGGACCTTATAAGTAGTTCCCTTGATGATGTTGAAAGGCGAAATTCAAGAAAAATAGATTACACCAAAAAACCCATGAAGGGTTCCTATCCACAAAGCGTTACACAAACACCAAAAAATTATGATAACGATATAAATAGAATAAGAACCGCTAATCCTTTTAGAGATATTACTCCTAAAGAAAAGACTTCACATAAAAATTCTACAATAGAATTTGGTCAAGAGAACTCATTAATAACTTATACCGAACCAAATTTTATGAGAGAAAAAGGCCATATGCATGGTATATTCGGGTCTATAACATATAGACCTACTGAAAACAAACAACCCGAGACATTAAATGAATACTTTACAGAGGATAGCGGAGTAAATGTATTTAAATTAGATGCAAAAATGAGTTGGGGAAGAGTTAATTATTCATCATCACAAGGGACATTAGATAGCCTTGAAGATTCCATGTTTGAGTTAAGAGGCTTAATTGGATACGATTTCCCTGCAAAAGAAACGCGATTTACTCCATATATGGGATTAGGATTGAGATATTTAAAAAATGATCTGCGGGGAACCATTGTGCAACCAGATCTTACTGAGGCCAAAGGATATCGCAGAAGCTCGCGTTATTTTTATTTACCCATAGGTCTTGATACAACAACTATGCTACAAAATGATATTTCATTAGGATTTAATTTTGAATATTATTTTTTAATTAACGGAAAACAAAAAAGCCACTTGGAGGATATTGACTCAGGATTTGATACTTTGACAAATGGACAAGGCACTGGTTTTGGTCTAAAGTCTTCTATCAGTTTTAAAAAAGATTTTCAAAATTATCTTCTTTTTATAGAGCCATTTTACAGATATTGGAACATTGCAGATTCAGAAATATCTCCTGTTTATTATGAAGAAATTGAAGTAGGAAGTGGTCTTGAGCCAAAAAACAACTCGACTGAGTATGGTTTTAAAATAGGCTTAGACTTTTAATTATCAAATTGGGCAGGCAAATTTGACAAATCTAGCTTTATATTGTATTCTTTTAAGGAGAGATTTGTTTAGTAAATTTAATAATTTAAGCCACGGAACATTGCGCAAGCAATTCTGTGGCTTTTTTTGTTTATTTGATGATAAAACTGGAGAAAGATGAACAAAAATATCAAAAAAGACTTTTCAAGACCCCTTGATGTAATAATTGTAGAGGATAATCAAGTTGATGCAAGAATTCTTGAATCAATGTTGATGGATCCACCAGCAATTGCTAAAACCTTGAAAATCGCTAATACATTAAGTTCGGCAATTAAAATCTTAGAAGAAAATGAGATCGAGATCGCTATTTTGGACTTGAATTTGCCGGACAGCAAAGGCGTTGAGACAATTGTTGAAATAAGTAATCGATTCCCAAAATTAACAATTGTTATTAATACTGGTGCCTACGAAGATGAGTTGGGATTAGAAGCACTTAGTCTCGGGGCTCAGGATTTCCTTTTAAAAGGTAAGTACAATTCTTATGTTCTTAACAAAATATTAAGGTATTGTCTTGAAAGAAAGCGATCGGAAATAGAACTTAAGCAAGCATACGAAACTTTAAAAGAGACGCAGAGCCAGCTTATTCAATCTGAAAAGATGAAAGTCGTTGGAGGATTGGCAAGTGGCGTTGCACATGAAGTTAAAAACCCATTGGCTACGATATTGTATGGTGTGACATATCTCATTGATCAAGTAAAACTTGATGATGATAATTACAATCTTGTTTTAAAGAACATAAGAGAAGCTACTGATAGAGCAAATGTTATTATTACAGGATTGCTGGACTTTTCAACCTTGAACAAATTCAATAAGGTAGAATACGATATTGTTGATGTAGTCGAAAAATCATTGTTATTGGTTAATTATCAAATTGATAAGAATATTATAAATGTTGTAAAGGATTATGAAAATAATTTAGCACCTCTATTGATAGACGTTATTAGGATCGAGCAAGTACTTGTTAATATACTTTTAAATGCCATCGTTTCAATGGATAAGAGTGGAAGAGTTCTGATCAAAATATATTCTTCCGTAATTTCTAAAAATAAGAAGGAATTACCCGCATCAGATAAAGATAATTTTATTGCAGGTCAGAAAGTTGTCATCGTTGAAATTGACGATGTTGGCAATGGCATTCCCGATGACGAGATCAATAATATATTTGATCCATTTTACACATCAAGGCGTGGAATAGGTGGCGTTGGATTGGGTTTGTCCGTATCAAAGAACATCCTAGAGAATCATGGTGCTTCAATTGTTATTAAAAATAAAGTTGATGCAGGTGTTATTGCAAAATTAATTTTTAAAACTTGAAAGGGGGAAAGTATGGATTGTAAAAAGATCTTGATCGTTGACGATGAAAAAGGGTTTACATCAATGCTTAAGCTTAATCTTGAAGCAATTGGTGATTTTGAAGTTAAGGTTGTGAACGAAGCAAATAATGCACTTATGACGGCAAAACAATTCTTGCCTGATATTATTTTGCTTGATATTATAATGCCAAATAAAGAAGGGCCAGATGTAGCGATTGAAATAAGAAACGAACCCTCACTTAAAAACATTCCAATCGTTTTTTTAACAGCTACAATTACTAGAGATGAGGTAGCATCTCAAAACGGTTGGATAGGCGGCAATATATTTGTTGCTAAACCAAGCAGTCTAAAAGAGTTGTTGGCTTCAATTGAATCGTCAATAGGCGTAAGATAGATCGTTAAGGAAGTAATAATTAAATTTTGCAATTAATCATCGCAATATTTCTCTTATATGATTTACCCAAAATTTTACTTTATTTTTTAGGCAAATTATAATAATATTTCCTTCCAAACCTCTTTTCTTTATTTAATACTTGAACTTAATTCATTAAATATGTACTAGCTTGTCATATCTTCTAAGGAGAAAGTAAATGATCAAAACAAAAAGTCCCTATATAGTTGTAAAACAATCCAGCATTCACAACAAAGGAGTGTTTGCGAGAAAAGACATTCCTGAAGGTGCACGCATCATTGAATATGTTGGTGAAAAGATAACTAAAAAAGAATCTGAAAGAAGAGCTGACATTCCTATTCAAAAGTCAAAAAAAAGCATTAAGCATGGCGCAGTATATCTATTCGAACTGAATAAAAAACATGACATTGATGGGAATGTCGCATACAATACAGCTCGATTTATTAACCACACCTGCGAGCCTAATTGCGAAACTCTCCTTATTCGCGGGCATATTTGGATTGTATCCATAACCAATATTAAAAAAGGCGCGGAGCTTTCATATAATTATGGTTACAGTTTTGATGATTATGAAAGACATAAATGCTATTGCAATAAGGTTAGCTGTGTCGGATACATCCTTAATGAAATTCACTGGCATAAAGTTCAGCACAAGAAGCGAAAAAGCAAAAATTCCACCAAATAACCTCTTCTTGAATCTTTGAATGTAAAGTGATATACTTTGTTTTTCTTTAACAATCGTAAATCACAAATCAACAATGAAATTATTCTTTAAATTATTAATTCTTACTACACTAATTGGAAATTATTCAACAAGTGCCTTTGCAGATTTTGAAGATAAAATAGTTTCATCTTTAATTGAGCATGGTAAGTTTAGTATAAATAAAAATGATATTGCTGCGGCTATTGATGATTTTTCAAGGGCTTTATTGCTTGATTCCGATAATGACATAGCAATTAAGGAACTTTTAAAAACATCATCAAATAAAGATTTACCTTTTGACATTAAGCTCTCAATTCTTCAGCTTGAAGACATTTCTAAATATATCGCAAGATTAAATGAAGTCACTAATTATTATTCAGACAGAATAATTAACATAAAGGACAAGCTTTTAAGTGAAGGTGTATCAGAAGACGTAATTAAGAAAGAGCTTGGCGCGATACTTCCCATTCGAACAATTATTGATGAACAATCTGAATTAAACACCGAACATCAATCTATAAGCACAAAAGACCCCCTATCCAATTTACTAATTGAACTAACCTCTGTGAAACTATCACTTGAAGATAAGGCCTCTTTATTAAGAACAGAGTACGAGCTCTTAATGAGCATTAATGACAAATTAACTATTGCTAAAAACAATGAAGCACTTAACAGATCAGAAGCAAAATATGCATCAAAAACAGAAACTTTATCTGAAATTGAAGATGCAAAAGACAATAAAACAAGCGGCCTTGACGGAAATGAATTCTTAAACAAAAATTTTGCCAAGACTAGCAGTACTTTAAATGAATTTAGCCAACAATTAGAGATCTTAAAATCTGAACTAGAAAACAAGGATCTAGCTGTAAAAAGAATGTCCAGCCAAATAGTTGACATGTCATTACAACTTGCTGAAGATCAGAACAACAAATCCAAAGAAGAAACAACGAGCACGCCTGACCTTCATTTTGAAATAACAGACCTGAATTCAAGACTGGAGTTGGGGCAGAAGATACTACAGGAAAAGAACGAGCAAATAAATATTTTACGGAGAGATATAACCAAGATCAAAGAAATTGCTACGTTAGATGAAAATAAATATAATGAATCTTTAACGATAAAAAACAAGAAATTAGTAGAGCAAAGCGGAATATTAAGGATATATAAAGAACAATATTGGGACACGTATAAAGAAAACAAATCAAATATAGCGAACATTAAAACTCTTGAAGCGCAAATAGACTTTGCTCAAAAAATGATTTTTGAAAAAGAACGAATTATAAATAACTTCAAACAAAACATGGTAAGTTTTGAGAATCAACTTTTTGAAGCTAAAAGTAAATTGTTAAACATGAGCGCTCTTTATTATGAGAAGTCAGACAAAGATAAACTATTCTTAAATCATATGGCAGGATTACAAGCACAACTGGATTCACTAAGAGAAGCCTTGAACAATCAAATTTTAGAATTTGATAATATGTATTCAACCTTTGCTAGTGACAAAATAATTACCCCCAATTTGCTTTTCAGGTAATTTCCCCAATAATTTAAAAAGGAAGGCTCTTAGCATGAATTGTTTTTCCAAGAAAATATTTTCTCTGACATTCCTAATAATACTAATTTTACCTGTTTCGCGATCTAAAGCAGAAGACCTTACCACCTCAGTTGTTAAAGTTTTTGTTACAGCTAACAGAATGGATTACTACCAGCCTTGGCAGTCAGAAGGCACTTATACAGCAAGCGGCTCAGGCTGCATAATTGAAGGCAATAAAATACTAACAAATGCACATGTTATTGCTGATAATACTTTTATTCAAGTCAAAAAGAATGCTGACCCCAAAAAATATACTGCAAAAGTTGAATACATTGGACATGATTGCGACCTAGCTGTCCTTACGGTGAAAGACCTTAAATTCTTCAATGACACTACTGTTCTTGAGCTAGGCGAATTGCCTGATCTACAGGAAAGCGTTTCTGTATTAGGATACCCTCAAGGTGGCGATAAATTGTCAATTACAAAAGGTGTTGTCTCAAGGGTTGAATTAGTCCCTTATTCTCAAAGCAACAGAAAATTATTAGCAGTCCAGATCGACGCTGCGATCAATCCTGGAAACAGTGGCGGACCTGTTGTTAAAGATGGGAAACTTGTTGGCATTGCAATGCAAGCTTATAAAACAGCGCAAAATATCGGATACATGATACCTCCGCCGATAATAAAACATTTTTTTGATGATAATGAAAATGGAAGTTATGATGGTTTCCCATTACTGGGAATTAACTTTAATAATACTGAAAATGCAGCATTAAAAAAATATTATGGAATCAATGACGACGCAGGAGGTGTTTTGATATCCAAGACCATGCATAATTCACCAGCAGATGGGTACTTATTTGAAGGAGATGTGATCCTAGAAGTTGACAGCATTAAAATTGGCGAAGATGGAACTTATACGTTCAGAGACAATGAACGCTTGACTTTGGCGAATTTAATTAATGATAAACAAATTAATGATGATATTGTTCTTAAAGTCAAAAGAAATGAAAATATATTAGATATTAAACTGACCCTTAAAAAATATTCACCTTTAGTACCTTATCCTGAATATTTTGATAAACCTCCTTATTATTTATACGGCGGAATTGTTTTTGCTCCATTATCTACTGACCTTATTCATGCATGGGGAAATAGATGGTGGGAACAAGCCCCTGTTGATTTTAATTACTACCTGATTGCCTCAGGTATGTCAAATTTAGAAAAGAAAGAGCAGATCGTCGTACTTCTTAGCGTTTTATCAGATGATATTAATGTCGGTTATCAGGAATTCTCTAATGAAATCGTAGTAGCTGTAAATGATATAAAAATAAATTCTTTTAAAGAATTGGTTTTATTGTTGGATGAAGCAAAAAACAGCAAAGAATTTACTACGATTTTATTGAAGAGCAGCTCAAAACTTATAATTGACAATACAAATATTGACCAGGTAGATAAACAAATACTTAAAAGAAACAACATTCCATTTCAATATTCTACAGATGTAGCTGAATGGCTTGGAAAAGAAAAATAGGGAGCCAAATGTCTAATCCTAAAAATTCAAGCTTCAAAGCTTCTGATTTTTTTAATCTAATAATAAAAGGTTTTTGTATTGGAACTGCCAATGCAATACCTGGTATTTCCGGAGGAACGATTGCATTTATTTTAGGGATATATGAAGAATTGATTGTATCAATTAAACTTGTAGACATAAAGTTTTTGCGCTTAGTATTTTCTTTTAAAATTAAAGAAGCAATTGATTATCTTCCATGGAAGTTTTTAGGGTCGGTTGTTTTTGGGGCATTACTTGCAATCGTATCGTTAGCAAAGGTCCTTACATGGCTTCTGCATAACAAGCCTATCTTAATCAATTCATTTTTCTTTGGCTTAATAATAGCAACTGTACCCATTATTGGTCGTATCATTAACAAATGGACAATTCCCAAAATAATTTCTTTATTAGTAGCTGCATTATTTACTTACGGATTGTCTAAGATGGTGCCTGTAGCTACTCCAGAAGCTTCATGGTTTATCTTTTTATGTGGGATTATAGCAATAAGCACAATGATCTTGCCTGGTATTTCAGGCTCGTTCATTCTAGTTCTTTTAGGTAAATATTTCTATATATTAGAAGCTGTAAACGATAGAAATCTTTCAGTTTTGTCTATATTTGCATTAGGAGCTTGCCTAGGCCTACTGGTTTTCGTACGGATTTTAAGTTGGCTTTTTAATAAATATCATGACATCACCATTTCCGCACTCACTGGTATAGTAATTGGTTCCCTATCAAAAATATGGCCATGGAAAGAGACATTAAAGTACGTAACTTCACATAGCGGCAAAATCATACCGATTGAACAGATCAATATTCTTCCTAATGCTATTGATTCTGAGCTTATATTTGCAGTAATTTTAATGATTACTGGCGTACTTTCAGCTATGGCTTTAAGCTCATCATCTGAAGAAAAACTTATTAAAAGATAGTCGGATGTCAATTATAATAAAAATATAAATAACTATAAAATGTTGAATGAAAACTTCTAATATTGTATACTTGAAAAGAAGGATTTTATTTTAATATTCGGGAGGCTTTATGGAAATTAGATGTTTGTTTAATAAAAATATGCGAATATTACATTTTTTGATCATTCTTCCAATCATTATTGTTCTTTCTGATATAGATATATGCGATGCCAAGAAGAATGCATCCGGTAAAGTCTATATTGATTCTGATGATTTTGCCCCAATAGAAATGAAGGAGAGAGTCTACAAAAATACTGGAAAAGAATGGTCAGAATTTACAGACGAAGAAAAGCAGAGTTACATGCAGCAATGGGACGAGTATCAACAGAGCAAAAAGGAAAAGCTAATAAAGCAGAAGAAGATAGCAGCAAAAAAAGAACGCAGCAAAGCTAAAATCAAAAAAGGTCAAGACAGAAGAGAGCAAGACAAGATCAAACAAAAACAACGTGCTGCCAAAATTAAAGCAAAAGCTAAATCAAGAAAGAAAAAAGCTTTTAAGAAGAAGTTGAAATCTCAAAAGAAGAGAATGAAACAAATCAGAAAAAGGAACGCGAAAAAACTGAAATAGAAAACGTATTTGAAGTTTTATTTAAGTAAAACCGCTCCTTTCCTAACCCTGCCTAATTGAAAACTATCAAAAAATAAAACTATAATGAGCTTTTATTGATAGGTTTTTTAATTTATAATCAAATCCTATGAATAAACAAGTTTATAAAATAAAAGCCGTTATATTTGATATGGATGGTGTAATTACAAACACTATGCCTGATCATTACAAATCCTGGAAGATCATTCTTAAGGATGAAGGCGTAAATGTAACTCATTATGATATCTATTCGAGAGAAGGTCAAACAGGCATAAGCAGCCTTCAGGGCATATTTAGCTCATATCAAAAACAATTAAACAGAAATCATGCTAAAGAAATTCTAGATAAAAAAGAAAAGCTTTTTAAGAAAATTGTTAAAAAACGATTTATTAATGGTAGCAGATCATTTTTAAAGACCCTCTATAAGCAGGGCTTTGTTTTAGCGCTTGTTACAGGCACTTCCAGACACGAATTGCATAAAATCTTGCCTGATAGCATTTGCGCTCTGTTTGATGTCATTATCACAGGTTCTGATGTAAAGAAGGGCAAACCTCATCCAGAACCTTTCTTGAAAGCTTTAAAAAAATTAAGAATACCTCCTGATCAAGCGGTGGTAATAGAAAACGCCCCGTTAGGAATATCTTCTGCAAAAGCTGCTGGTATCGCCTGTATCGCAATTGAAACTTCATTGCCTAAAGCATATTTATCGGAAGCTGACAGTACTTATAAATCAATCAAAGAACTTCGTGCAAGTGTAAATTTTATGAAATAAGATATCCCAGCTATCGCTTAGCTGGTTCTTGATACGGGTAAAATTTATTAAACAATTTCTTGGTGCAAAAAAGATCTAATTATGTTCAATAAAGCACTCCTCCTCTACAAACAAAGCAATTACGAGATATACTTTTTAAATAAAAACAGCTCATTATTTGGCAAAAAAAATAAAGATATTGACAATATTTCTAAACGTTTTGCAGAAGCTCACAAGGCCCACTATAAAACATTGGTTTTTGTCGAAAAAGTTCTTTCAGAATACAAGATAAAATACGAAAAGTCCGCCAGAGGGAAAAATATTAAATATTCTGAGTATGACCTAATTATAACTGTTGGAGGAGATGGTACTTTTTTAGAGGCTTCTAGAAAGATCACTGGCCAGCTATTAATTGGCGTTAATTCTGACACAAAAAGAAGTGTCGGCAAACTCTGTACTTGCACAAGCAAAACATTCAAAACGACTATCCATAATATTCTGAAAAATAAATATACCATTAAAAAACTTCATCGATTACAGATAGAGAAAAATAACAAGGTCATATTTTCAAATTGCTTGAATGAAATATTAATATGTCACTCAAATCCTGGAGCTATGAGCAGATATTTTTTGGACATAAATGGCGTAGTAGAAGAACAATTTAGTTCTGGAATATGGATAGCAACGCCTTGTGGTAGTACCGGTGCAATTAGTTCCGCGGGCGGGAAAAAGATCAATAAATACAATAGATCCTTCCAATTTCTTGCTCGTGAACTGTATGATAGCAAAAGAAAAAAATACTTTTTGACCAGCGGAATAGCTAACGGAAGCAGTGTGATTTCCATACATTCCTTAATGCGTAACGGAAAACTATTTATAGATGGAAACCATTACAGCTGTCCGATAACTTATGGCGACATTCTTAAAGTTTACATTTCTCCTAACCCATTAGATTCTGTTGAGATCATTTGATAGAAACTCTAATATTCACAGCCACAAATACTATTTGGTGATAGAAAATGTGTTTTAGTTATGATATATTAAACTAACTTTTCATTGAAAGATCATTAAATAATTACCTTTTAAAATAAATACTTTATGAAAATTTTGTTAACTAATGATGACGGCATTTATGCAGAAGGCATCTATTTGCTTTATGAACAATTAAAGAAAATAGGTGAAGTTATTGTTGTTGCTCCTGATTCCGAAAGAAGTGCGGTGGGACATGGGATTACATTATCTAGACCTATTTGGTATAAGAATGTAAAAAGAAAGCAGAAAGCTTTTGGTTATGGAATTTCTGGAACTCCAGCTGATTGTGTTAAATTTGCTATTGGTGTTCTATTGAAGGTTAAACCGGATGTAGTTGTTTCAGGAATAAATTTAGGGCCTAATGACGGCTGTAGTGTTTTTTATTCTGGAACAGTAGCAGGTGCAAGAGAAGGTGCCCTTCTGGGTATTCCATCAATCGCTATTTCACTTGATACATTTATAAATCCAGACTACACCTTTGCTGCAAAATTCGGTGCAAAAATAACTAAACATGTCTATAAAAATACCCTTCCTAAAGGAACTTTTTTGAATGTCAATGTTCCTAATATAAAATCATTAAAAATAAGAGGCATTAAAGCAACTAGGCAATGCACAGTTCCAATTCATGGGTCTTTCAGAAAGAAAAAAGATCCTAACCTGAAAGACTACTATTGGATGACCGGAAAAGTGCCTACACAGAAAAACAACGACAAAATTGACACCTATGCCTTGGGTAATAACTATGTAACGATCACCCCGATTAAAAGTGATTCAACTGACTATGACTATTTAAAAGAAGTAGAAAGCTTGAGACTTTAGTTATGCTGACCGAAAACAAAATCTTAAATTCAAAAATATTAATTGTCGACGACGAAACACTCAGCATCAAGCTATTACAGAATATTCTTGAAAAAGCAGGATACGAAAACATATTTTCAACAACCGATCCCCGAGAAGTCCTAAGATTATATAAAGATATTAAGCCAGATTTAGTTGTTTTAGATCTTAACATGCCATATTTAACTGGGTTTGAAGTTATGGACCAGTTAAAAAAACTAAAGGATCAATCATATTTACCCATACTTGTAATTTCAAGCATGGAAGCCTTAAAAGATCGCTTCAGAGCCCTGGAGTCTGGCGGTAAAGATTTTTTAAATAAGCCCTATGACCGCAGAGAAGTCCTGTTAAGAATTCACAACATTATTGAAGTCAGACTTTTACATCAAGAAAGCTTAACCCAAAGAAAAACACTTGATAGAAAGGTAAAACAAAGAACAAGGGAGCTTTATAATACTCAGCTTGATGTTATTAACAGGCTTTCTAGAGCAGTTGATTGTAAAGATTCAGAAACAGGAATGCACATTAATAGAATGAGCCTTTACTCAGCAACTCTTGCCACAAAAATAGGCCTGAGCAAGGAAAAATGCCAGCTGATCTTAAACGCAAGTCCTCTCCATGATATAGGAAAAATAGGGATACCTGATAGCATACTTTTAAAACCAGGAAAGCTTGATATGGACGAGTGGATAACAATGCAAACTCATACAACTTTAGGGGCTGAGCTACTATCTGGTGGAACATCTAAATTATTAAAACTTGCTAGAGAAATTGCTTTATACCATCATGAGAAATGGGATGGAAATGGGTACCCTACTAAAATAAAAGGCACTAAAATACCATTAGTCGCAAGAATTTGTGGGTTATGTGACGTTTTTGATGCTTTAACTACGAGAAGGCCTTATAAAGAACCTTGGTCAGTAGAAGCGGCTATTACTGAAATACAAAAATGCTCTGGAACCCATTTTGACCCAAAATTAGTTTTATATTTTATTAAATGCCTACCACAAATACTTAAAATAAAAGAAAAATATGTAGATCCGATTTCTGATTCAAAATAGCTTTTTCCTTTTCGTGTTTTCTTAAAAACGATTAGTTGAGAAGAAAAGAGTTGATTTATTCCATTAATAGT
>JAHJCZ010000008.1 GCA_018812705.1 Candidatus Omnitrophota bacterium | reverse complement strand
CATAATACTAGGCATTTTTGAATCCATTATCTACCTCCTTGGATTTAACATTTCATTTAAAACAAATTTGAAAAGAGCTCAACATCCTTTTTTGACAATTAAAACATTGATATTTAATAATATCAAAATTTTTACTATCAAGTACTAATTAAATAAAAAAATAAGTAACTGCAGAATTTCATCTATTGATGCCCGATTAGTTAATTGTATCTATCCCTAATATGTGCTGTAGAAGATATATAAACCGTTACTTAAAAATTGTTTATATTGATATTGCTTGGCCATCATGCGAAAATCTTTCTCCGTATGACAATTTGCTTGCAGCAGGATTATCGAGAAGTATCAATAGCTCCCCGTTTCTAGGGGCCACTTTTGTAGCAGGTAAAAAGCTGTTTTCTTCTTTTTCTTCAACTACTTTCCTGATTATCTCAGATTTCTTATTACCCGTAACCAAAATGCTAACGTTCCTTGCATTATTAATAACAGATAAAGTCATGCTCATCCTTTTTGTATCTAAATGTTCTGGCTGCGAAAATGTTATTAAATCATCAATTTCATGCACCTCTTTACCCCAGGGGAATAAAGAAGCAACATGTCCATCATCACCTATTCCCAACAAAATAAAATCAAAGGAAGGAACACATCTGTCTTCAAGTTCAAAGAATTGTCTAATATGATTTTCATATTGCACACAAGAAAGGCTAATATCACTATTGTATGTGCCCATTGGATGGATATTTTCGTCAGGAATACTTATGTAATCAAGGATATTCTTTCTTATCATGCCCAAATTACTTCTTGGATCATCATAGGGAACGTATCTTTCATCAGTAAGGAATATATGAGTCTTCTGCCACAGATCAAAATCATTTATTCCGGATAATCTACAATAAAATTCAACAGGCGTTTTCCCGCCGGAAAGAGCTACAACAAAACGGTTATTCTTGGATATTGATTCCTTGGCTATTTCTTTCCATTTCTTAACAAGAAAGTTTGTTAATTTAAAAGAATCTTCAAAAATAAGTGTTTTTCTATTTGAAGGCATATTTATTAAATCTCAAACTAGATTGATAAGATGATCTGCTTAAGCAGGCGTATTAGCATCGAGACCCTCTGCTTTTTTTTCAATACTTTCAAGCAAGGATTCAAATGCATTATTAAAAGCCTTAACACCATCGTCAAGTAGTTTTATACATACTTCATCGACTGAAATATCAAGAGCATCCAAAGATCTTATAACTTCAACTGATCCATTTACGTCATTTACAAATGCCTCTTGGACATCGCCATGATCAATAAATGCGTTTAAGGTCGCTTCGGGTATTGTATTGACAGTAGGTGCTGCTATCAATTCTTTAACATACTTAATATCACTATATTTTGGATTCTTTGTTCCTGTTGAAGCCCAAAGAACACGCTGGACATTAGCTCCTTTTTGTTCAAGAACTTTAAATTCATCTGAAGAAAATATTGATTTCGCTCTTTCAAATATCAGTCTTGAGTTTGCAACTGCAGCTTTTCCTTTTATATCTAGAATCTTCTTTTTATTAACTTCATCATTCTCTGATTGAAGCTTCTCATCCAACAAATTATCAACGGCAGTATCAATTCTACTGACAAAAACACTCGCAACAGATCTAACCTTGCCAGGATCACGCTTTTGCTCTACGAGACTCATCAAACCTCTCAAATAAGCCTTTGCAACTTCTTCATATTGCCTAAGCGAAAATATCAAAGTAGCATTAACATTTATACCGTCGGATATCAGCGCTTCAATAACTTTATAACCAGCTTCCGTAGAAGGCACCTTGATCATCACATTAGATTTAGATACTTTCTTGAACAGCCTTTTTCCTTCTTGGATCTGCTCTTCAACTTTATTTGCTAAAAGAGGATTTATCTCAAGACTGACATATCCATCTAGCCCCTTGGAGTCCTGATGCACTTCTTTAAATTCTATAGCAGCACTAGTTATATCACCAACAGTCAACTCATCATATATCTCAAAAGTAGATTTACCCTTATCTTTCAAATCCTTTATTAACAGGTCATACTCTTCACTTTCACTAATAACTTGATTAAATATTGAAGGATTTGAGGTCACCCCCTTTAATCCTCCGACTATCATGCCTGTTAACTTTCCTTCCTCAACTAATGACCTATTTATATAGTCCAACCAAATACTTTGGCCTAAAATTGCTAGCTCTTCTAAAATTGTATGTGACATTCGATATCCTTATATCTATTATTAAGAATAGAGCTCATTATCTTACATCTTCTTAGCGACCAACTTCTTAACCGCTTCAGCAATATCAACATCTTTTAGCTTATAGTGTTTGAGCAATTCTTCAGGTGACCCTGATTGCCCGAATGTATCCTTAACAGCTATCATTGCCATTGGCACCGGACAATTCTTCACAACTACTTCAGCAACAGCACTTCCTAACCCACCATACATTTGATGCTCTTCGGCAGTAACAATAGCGCCTGTTTCTTTCGCTGACTGAATGATCATTTCCTCATCGATAGGCTTAATAGTATGCAGGTTAACGACCTTTATACTTATCCCATCTTTCTTTAATATCTCTGCAGCAGAAAGGGCTTCACTGACCATTATTCCACAAGCAATAACAGTCGCATCTGATCCTTTTTGCAAAACTGTCGCTTTTCCTATCTCAAAAACATCATCTTCGGCAGTTAAAATTGGCAGAGCTGCACGACTGGTGCGCATATACATTGGACCAAATTCATTTGCAAATGCTCGGGTTGCCTTTGCAGCTTCAATAGAATCAACAGGACAAACAACTTTCATGTTAGGCAATACCCTCATTAACGCAAGATCTTCAAGGCATTGTGCAGAAGCACCATCTTCTCCAACTGTAACACCAGCGTGTGAACAAATGACCTTCACATTACAATTATTATAACAAAGATCCAATCTAATCATATCGTAAGCACGATTTGTCATAAAAACTGCAAAAGAATTCGTAAAAACTGTAAATCCCTGCATACTAAGACCCGCTGCCATACCTATCATATCCTGCTCAGCAATCCCAACTGTGAAGAATCTATCAGGAAATGCTTTTTTAAAGTAGTCTGCACGAGTTGCATCTTCTAGATCTGCAGAAACGACGATTATTTTTTCGTTCTCTTCCCCTAATTTTACTAACTCTTTTCCAAATCCATCTCTTGTTGCTATCAATTCTGTCATTACTCTTCCCCTCCTAACTCAGCCAAAGCCTCTTTAAGTTGTTCATCATTAGGTGCCTTACCATGCCATTTAGCTTCACCTTCCATAAAAGAAATTCCTTTTCCTTTTATCGTATGAGCAATAATAACAAATGGTTTATCTTTTTTAGTTCCAAATTGTGTAAAAGCCTCATGTAAGCTCTTTAAGTTGTGGCCTATTACTTCAACTGCATGCCATCCAAAGCTTCTCCACTTATCTGCCAATGGCTCGAGGTTCTTAATTTCATTTGTAGGTCCATTTTCCTGGATCTTGTTGTAATCAACTATCGCACAAACATTATCAAGTTTGTAATGAGAAGCTGACATCGCTGCCTCCCAAACTGAACCTTCCTGGATCTCACCATCTCCCATAAGACAATATGCCTTAAAATCTTTCTTCAGAAGCTTTGCACCCATGGCAATACCATTTGCCACTGATAGGCCATGGCCTAATGAACCAGTATTAAACTCGACACCAGGAACCTTTTGATGAACATGCCCTTGAAGTATACCGCCAAACTTTCTATACAACTTGTATTCATCTTTACTAAAGAAACCACAGTTAGCCAATACCGAATAAACGCCTGGAGTAATATGGCCTTTGGAAACAATGAGCCGGTCTCGGTCTTCCCAATCAGGTTCACTTGGCTTTACATTCATTTGATATTCATAAAGGCTTAAAAGTATCTCCACAGCCGATAATGAGCCGCCAGGATGACCACAACCTGCAGAGTTTGTTAAGTTAAGAATATCTCTTCTTACTTGCTTAGCTTTAAGTTTAATTGCTTCGAAATTTGGTGTTTCAGACACAACTCCTCCTAACAAATGAAATATTTTATAAAATTTTATCCTGTAGATTGTACGATTTTAAAAATTGGTTTGTAATACACAATATTTGCATCAAATTAATAGAAGATTATTAAGATGAAATTTTATGGGCCATGCAGGGATCGAACCTGCTACCCACTGATTAAGAGTCAGTTGCTCTACCATGTGAGCTAATGGCCCAAAAATTTATAAATCATTGATATCTATACGTTTATAATCTTTTGGCTTGCTTTGTTTTCATCCCAATTTGCCTCTGGTGTCCAAATGGTGTCCATCCGCTTGCCTAAAACATCAACAGCCCGCTTTTTATGGCTTGGAGATAAATGCGAATACCTTAAAGTCATTTGGAGGGATTTATGACCCATCAATTCCCTTACTGTATTCAAATCTACTCCTGACATTACTAAATGTGAAGCAAATGTATGTCTAAGATCATGAAATCGAAATTCTTTTATACCAGATTTATTTAATGCTGTAAAGAATGTTTTCTTAATATCTTTGATAGGTTCCCCATCCTTTTTACAAAACACAAAATCACTTTTGGGATGTTTTTTGTGGCGTATTAACGCAGTTTTAACATGCTCATTCATAGGGATCTCTCTTTTATCGCTGTTCTTACTAATATAAATATTAATAAGGCCTCTTCTAAAATCAACATCCATCCATTTTAAATTAAGAATTTCCCCCCTGCGCATACCAGTATTTATAGCTATGACTACTATTGGTTTTAAATAACTATTGCACCTGGATAACAACCTGACAATTTCTTCTCTTTCAAGAAACCTTAGCCTTTGATTTTTCTCTTTTAGCAATTGCACCTTTTTAACCGGATTATCTCCCGCATATGCTCCCCACTCAATAGCCTTGTTAAACATACATTTCAAACAAGCAAGCTGTCTATTTACCGAAGAAGACTCAACTGTTTTCAACCTTTCTATTTTAAATCTCTCTATTTTAATGGAGGTTATTTCATGTAGATACAATCCGGAAAATGTCTTTTTTAAAACGTTTAAATTTGTCCAATCAGATTTTTTCCATGACTTATTATTTACCTTTGAATGAATCTCCAAGTATTCATTTGCAAAATCTTCAAATTTAACTTTCTTCGTAATTTTCTTATCAAGAAACTTGCCTTCTGCTATTTCAACTCTTCTCTTCTGCAAAACAGTTTCTGCCAAAGCCTTAGAAGGCCCGACTTTTTCCCTGTATCTCCTCCCACTTACATAATAATCTATCCACCAACTGGCATTCTTTTTATACACGCCCACTCTTCATTCTCCTTTTTTAATATATACAATTGTAGCACGACACATCAGTTATCCCAATTAAATATTTGTAATGTTTGTAATATTAACCTCATTCTTTTTGATCCAAATTTCAACTTTTCGCATATCAAACCTTAGCGATTTGCCAAACTTACAAAATGGCATAGAGCCTCGCTGTGCCCATTTTCTAACTGTCTCTTCATTAAGCCCCATATAAACTGAAATCTCCCTGGCAGTATAATATCTTTTCTGAATCATATCAAAATCCTTTCCGTGTAGAATAGAAAGCACACAATGTTTAGACAAAAAAGATGTGGACAACATATTTCAAACATCACTTTCAATTAAACATCTTGTAAACTTTCTAATACCATTTTCATAACAATGTCTAATCTCTCATTTGCGCTAACATCAGCCCTTTCTCTATCTTCTTTTTGAACTTCTTTTGTATGGTATAAATAACAATAAGCAAATGTTTCCATAAATTTCTCCAGCTTAAGAAGCCTCTCATCTATGTTTCCCCAGGTTGTGATCATATTACCTTCAAAATCTTCAAGATATTTGTGAAACGTATTTTTTGCCTTAACTTTATTTTCAGGCTGATCATTAGACATAAATTCATCATCTTCCAACGTCCGCACGGCAAGGTCAATAGATGCCTCACGTATGTAGGCTGAAAGCGTCATTCCCATTTTCTTTTTAGCAAACTCCTCAAGAAAAACATGCTGTGACCTTGAGATCCTTAGCGGTATAACGATATCTTTCTTTTCTTTATTCATATTATTCCAGCTTTCTCTCCAGCCTTAACCCTCGTGAACGCGTTATTTCATTTAGTTTCTCATCAATGACCCTCTCATCAATTAATATACGCATCCTTTTCTTCATATTATCAATATAAGCTTTTTGCAATTTAGGAGTATTCTTATTAGCCTGTATATCGTCACTCTGGCCTTTGCATTTCGCAATAAAATCACGATCCAATTCATTAATTTCTCTTGAATAGGTCAATATCTCTAAATTCTTAAAATTTCTAAAATGCGTATACTTTATTTCTTTCCCATCCTTTTCAAACATTCTTTTTTCCATATAAAGAATATCACCGTT
>JAHJCZ010000084.1 GCA_018812705.1 Candidatus Omnitrophota bacterium | reverse complement strand
ATTATTTGTTTTGCAGCATAAAAAGATAAGCAATAACCCAAATCCGACTGCAAAAATAAAACCAAAAAGATTTCTAATAAACAATAATGAAAGAATTATCAGGAAACATCCAATTACAATGCCTAAAACATTGTCATGTTTTGTTCTTGATGCGATAAGAAGAATTATACTACCCCAAAGCATACTTCCTAGATAACCCGCACTTAAAACAATTGCCCGATTCCCTCCATTTGTCCAGCAAACGCCACCTAGAGTTGAATTGACCTCAATTCTATCTATGTGTCCCCCTGTTAAGATAGCTGCAATACCATGACTAAACTCATGAAGTATTACAACGAATATTTTAATCGGGTACAAATAGACCGTATTCCAAAAGAAAACAGCAATAGCAAAAAGGACAAACAGGCTACAAATCGTTTTTGCATTGATCTGCTTTGAATGATTTGAGATATTATTAAACATAATTAAATAACAGCAGGAACCCAGCCTTATTTCTGCGAATTATTATCACAAAATAAGATAAAGCGTTTTAAAAGGGGTAAGCTATCAATTAGGGCAATTCAAATTATTTGACCTAGCCTAGAACAGATTAAATCCATTTCCTTTTTTTAAAATAGAATAACATTCCAAAACCAACACTTGCCATAAGTCCTAACAGAACAAAGTATCCATACTTCCATTTAAGTTCAGGCATAAATTCAAAATTCATTCCATAAACTCCGGCCATAAAAGTAAGAGGAATAAATATGGCTGCAAAGATTGTCAGGACTTTCATGATCTCGTTCATTTTATTGCTTATACCTGAAAGATAACTATCATGAATACCAGAGATCATGTCTCTAAATGAATCCACAGTATCCATTACTTGAATTGTATGGTCGTAAACATCCCGCAGATAGACCCCTGTTTGTTTTTTAATTAGGTCGGACTCATCTCTTTGGAGAGCGCTAATAACTTCCCTTAACGGCCAGATCTGTTTTCGCAAATAGATCATATCTCTTTTTAAATTGTGTATTTTTCTTCCAATACTATTTGACGGATTGAGCATGACTTCCTCTTCCAGCTTTTCAATATCGTCCCCTTTTTTCTCCAAAACAACATAATAGTTATCAACTACAGCATCTAAGAGCGTATAAGCTAAATAATCTGTTCCAACCGTTCGAATTCTGCCCTTACCTTCTAAAATTCTTTTCCGAATAGGGTCAAAGACATCTCCTTCTTGTTCTTGAAAGGAAATCACAAAGTTTGAACCCAATATCAAGCTAATTTGCTCATCAACAATATCATGGACCTTATCGTTAAAATATATCATTTTTAGTACAATAAAAATATAATCTCCGTAGTCTTCCATCTTAGGTCGTTGTCCTGAGCTTACAATATCCTCCGAGACCAAAGGATGAATACCATAATGTTCATCTATTTTTTTAATAATACTTGAATTTATACCTTCAATATTTATCCAAGTTACAGTTGGTGAGTCCTTGAAAGGAAAACAGTCTTCAATTTTTTCAAAATTTTTCTCTTGAACATTTTTAGCATCATAATCAAAAACAGAAATTATTACTTTTTGATTTAAATTTTGAGTATCTAATATTGTTCCTGGTGGATGACCAATAGTTTTTTTCTTTTTATATAATTTCGACATCTTAGCTCCTTGTAGTTAGAATATGCTTGTTTATTGCATCCAAAAACATTTGTCTAATTGCTCACCAATCCCAAGATTTTCTTCCAACAAAAAAACCAACCATAAATCCAATCAGCATTATTAGAGGTAAAAATATAATTCGGGACATGCTGATTTTCCAAAAAAGGATCTGCAATGAGACTACCTGTGTATTCTGAATTAAAACAACAGCAAATATTATTCCGACGCTTAATAATATGATATATTTAGGTTTCATTAATTATCCTTGATTACTAACATTACCCCGTTTAACAATTCCCCTTAAAAGTCTACCTAAAATATCCGCTCCGGTGATGATACGTTTCTCGATATTCCAGTACAGGATAATGTCATTATCAACAACATCATCATCTTCATGCTCAGGACGAACTTTAAATTCCAGAATTACCTCTCCCAGCTTTGTTCCTTGCTGAGTAACTATGATAGGCCTGTGGCAATAAGTGTATGTACTTTTTACTTCTTTTGCATACATGGCGTCACGGAGAAATTGATCTGCATTTAAGACAAAAATTGGATAATCATTTTCATTAGTTATAACAACCCACTTTTCTTGGGAAGCATGTAAATTTTGCAGAAAAGCATTATCGAATTCTTTATCAAAAGTTGGGAATATAGGCAGTCCCTTTTCAGATGATGGCAACTTTATAATGCTTTTAGGATTAATTAGTTCTCCTTCATCTTCTATATTTATATCATCTAGCGTTAAAAAATTTACCGCCCCTAAGCTTTCAAGACGTGCAAGGTCAGTTATGTCTGATTCTGCATGTTGTTCAAGTAATACCTTGATCTCCTTTTCCTTAAAAAAATCAACTGATTCTTTTCCTAACCATCGATCAAGCAAAAAACCAGTCGGCTTCGCAAAAGGATAAAGAAATATTTGGTATAGTTTTAAGGCAGGCACTAAAACTGAGCTTGCTTTTAATGCATTTCTAGCAAAATAAGCTTGAGGAATAATTTCCCCAAAAAATGTTATACCAACAGTCGCAAACAAGAAAGCTCCAAACCCGGCAAGTATGGATTCACTTATTAGAGCTAAAAGAACATTGCTGCTTACATTACCCCAAAGTAATGTCGCCAATAAAAAATGAGCGTCCTTTCTTAATCCCAATATTCTTACTGCATCTTTGTCGCCAGTTGCAGCTTGAACTTCTAACCTAAGCCTGCTTAATCCAAAAAAACCCAGATTAAGTCCTGAAAACATAGCAGACTGAAGTAAACAAATACAAATACCAAACCATTTTAATGCTAGCAAATCACTCTCCTTTGAAATCAATATTAAAATATCAAATTTATCTTAATTTTAATATT
>JAHJCZ010000083.1 GCA_018812705.1 Candidatus Omnitrophota bacterium | reverse complement strand
TTGGTGTTCCAAAAACAATCGATAATGATATTTTCTGTTGTGAAAAGACATTTGGCTTTTCAACTGCAGTTGAAAAAGCGCGCGAATCGATTTATTCTGCCCATGAGGAAGCTAAAGCGGCTTGGAATGGAGTGGGATTGGTGAAGTTAATGGGTCGTGATTCAGGTTTTATTGCTGTACGAGCCACATTGGCAGACAGTGATGTAAATTTTTGTTTTATTCCTGAATATCCTTTCGCTCTCGACGGCGAAGGTGGCTTTTTAATGAAGTTAAAGAAAAGGCTTTTAAGGAGAGGCCATGCAGTTATTGTTATAGCTGAAGGTGCCGGGCAGAATCTTATCAGTAAGGATGGTGTTTTAAAGAAAGATGATTCAGGGAATGTGTTGCATTCTGATATAGGGATATTTCTAAGAGATAAAATAAAAGAGTATCTTAAAAAAGAGGATATAGATTCTAGTGTTAAATATATTGACCCAAGTTATACGATACGCAGTTGTCCTGCAAATGCAGATGATTCAATTTTTTGTCTCATGCTTGCACAAAATGCTGTTCATGCCGGTATGGCTGGTAAGACAGATATGTTCGTGGGATTCTGGAATCACCAGTTCATTCATGTCCCGCTAAAAGCTGCTCTTAATAAACGTAAGCAGGTAGATGTCGATGGGTCTCTATGGCAGATCGTAAGGGAGATCACAACAGAAGTAGATCATGTATGTTTTAGTTAAGAACTCACGGAATACTTTTTTGAGCAGTAAAATTGCCAATTTTAAATGGTGAACATAAGCTCTTAGCTTATTAATTAATTTTAGGAAAGGGAGATCATGATCAAACCAATGTCAAAAACATTCTTTTTAGGATCGTATATAGGGGCTGGTGTCGCTAACGTTTTAATTGCTCTAATTATGGCCAATAGCAGTGATTATTATATTTTTCCTTTATTGATTTTGCTGGTACTTGCTTCGTCAATATATGTCACAGTTGTAGCTTCAATAATGTGGTATAGGGCATGGTTAGCAATTCAGGATGGACATGCACGTACAACTCCGGGCAAGGCTGTTGGTTTTTCATTTATTCCTCTTTTTAATTTGTATTGGGCTTTTCAGCTCGTACTTGGTTTTGCTAAAGACTTTAATGCTTTTATTAAGAGACATAAAGTTAAGACAACTGAATTGTCAGAGCAATATTTCTTGATTATGACGATATTGGTTGTTTCGGGAATACTATTAAGCCGTATCCCATATTTAGGACCACTTTTTTCTTTAGGAATGCTCGTTATGATGATAATACTTTCAAATAATATTATTGATGGCGTTGATAGTATTGTTAAGGCGAATCTTAGAATTGAAGGTTATGAGGTAGCTGATAAGCCAAAGATTATTGTTCCTTTTGCAGATAAGGTTTTGGGTATAATCGCGATTTCTATAACAGGATTTGCCATTCTTCGAGAAATTGTCATAAGCAGCTCGTTTCTTTTCCGTTTTGGTTTCGGCTTTGTTCAATTCTTATCTTTTGTTTATTGGGGTATAATAATTTATTTGGGATCATTATGTAAGCATAAAGTTTTACGTATTGTTGCCATGAGCCTGCCTGCTATTCCAGTTCTAGTCTCGCTTTGGCGCTTGTTTTTTATGAAGTACTAAAGCGATCACACAAAATAACACTTCAGTGAAAGTTTGTGCTGAAGTTGTTCCTGGCTTAATGCTTGAAGTAAAATTATTGACAAAAAATATAATAGGTGTATTTATAGTTTAGAATAAGTTTTGTTCTTGAGTATGTCCTTATGCCTGTAGCTAAATAAAGGAGGATACTATGAAGGTAAAAGTAATTTTAGCTATAACTCTGTTGCTCTTAATATTTGCTTTGCCTGTATATGCGCAAGAAGTTCATGAGGGCCTATTGGTGTTGAAGGAATGGGGCAGTGCTAGAGAAACGTTTGATGTTGCCGGAGGAAGTTATTATAAATTGTGTACCAGTAAAGAGCAGATAGAAAAGATAAAAAGTGGAGAAGAAAAGACTTGTGAGGGACCGGATGTCGAGAGTTTGATCTTAGGTGTAGTTGATGATAATGTTAATAAATTGCTTAGTGATCATGTTGGCAGAATTATTCGAGTAAAAGGCAATTGGCAGGAAGAAGATAAGAAAGCGGATGCCGCAGCTGAAGTTGTTAAGGATAGTGAAGGCTCAGTGGAGATGTTAGTTCCTAAAGAGCCTATATGTGAGGAGAAATCATTCATTTTTATTGATGAATCTAATAAAATTCAAAAGCAAGAATCCCAAATCGGTTATGCCCTTCCATTGCAAAGAGGACAATTTGTAGTAAGTGAATTTCAGGAATTGGATAAATAGTTCGTTGTTGTTCATGATAAGTATTGCGCTTGCCAATCATTATTAAATATCAATTAATATAAGAATGTGTCAAATTTTAATTTTAAAATATCTTGACAAAGGATACAGGCTTGGTATCATTTAAAAGAATATAATGTAAAAAGAGAGGTTTTTATGAAAAGACAGATCATTAAAATTGACGAGGATAAATGTACGGGCTGCGGTTTGTGTGTGCCGAATTGTCCTGAAGGGGCGCTTCAGATGATTGATGGTAAGGCGCGCCTGGTAGGAGAGCTATTGTGTGATGGGCTTGGAGCTTGTATAGGGAATTGCCCTGAAGGCGCGATACTTATTGAGGAAAGGGATGCTGATGCTTATGATGAAAAACAAGTAATGGAGAATATTGTAAAAGCTGGTCCGGCAGTGTTAGCCGCACATCTTAAACATTTAAAAGACCATAAACAAGAGGATTACCTTAAGATCGCAGAGGAATATATGAAAGATAACAATGTAGAAGTTCCACAAGAAAAAGTTGAAGATAAGCCAATGGCATGCGGATGTCCCGGTACAATGATGAGGGACTTTAGAGCAGAAGAAAATCCTGCAAAGGCACAGGCGCCTGCTAGAGCTGTTCAATCAGAATTGAGGCAATGGCCGACACAGCTGCACCTTGTTAATCCTCATGCTCCGTATTTTGCGGATGCAGATCTTTTGATAGCAGCTGATTGTACGGCTTTTGCATTTGGGGACTTTCATAGAAGGTTTTTAAAAGGAAAAGCACTGGTAATGTTCTGCCCAAAGCTTGACACAACAATGGATATGTATTTGGAAAAATTAACAGCTATTATTCGTGACAATAATATTAAGTCAATAACTGTAGTTAAAATGGAAGTTCCTTGCTGTTATGGGGCATTGGCTTTGACTGAGCAGGCATTAAAAGCTTCAGGAAAGAACATTATTCTTAAGGAATATACTATTGGAGTACAGGGAGGAATAGTGTAGTCGTGCGGTTACATTTTTCGCAGCATTTTTTGTTTGAGGATAAAGGAGTTATTTAACACTAGTCGCATCAGAATGATATGATCAAAATTGAAAGTAATTGGAGATAAAGGTATCAGTCCAGTTGACTCATTAATAAATGTTACTCCTGATGGTAAAAATAATGATTCGTTGCCTCAAAAAGGATGTTACTTTTGAGAGTTCATATTTTTGTAGATAGTCTAAGAATTTTATCAAATATTTTCTCAATAGCAGTTCTAAGTTCAAAAGGGTTTAGCTCTTTATATTGTTTTGTAAGCAAAGCTTTAGTTTCAGTAGATATATGTTTTGAATCTGCTTCTAATAATCTCTGGTACGGTGTTTTAGGTTTATCGTAGCGTTTAATGGTTTTTGAAGCAACACGTTTTTTCTCAAGCAGTTTCACGGATGGAATAAAATAATTGTGATAGAGTCGCCATTCGTTTTTGTAAAGATCGTTTAAAAGGTCAACAATTTTAGGATTATCGAAGCGATCATAACCAAGCCATTGGCGAACATGAGTCCAGTATTTTTGTTCAACATGAGAGTTGTCATTTGAATGATATGCGAGTGATCGAGTGAATTGCACAGGGTTTTTATCGCGACAAGTAAAGTAATTGACAAGTTTTTGATTGATGAATTCACCACCGTTATCTGAATCAAAACCAAGAATTTTAAAGGGCAAAGAATTTTCTATATCTTCAGTTTGAGTTAAGATGCCAGTTTCACCTTTGCCCCAAACGGCTCTTTGCTCAGTCCAGCCTGTTGCTATGTCTCAGTAGTGTATGGTTAGAGCGTATTGACCTGCGACTGTTTCATCGCAGTGATGAACTGTATATGATTCAATAAAACCAGGTATGAATTCATTCCATTGATCTTTTTTGATTGGAATATGTTTGCGAAGCAAGGATTCCGGTTTAGTGCCGCTGTGACCTTTTTTATTATACTTAGGACGTAATTGGTTTAAAGATACGATCAATAGTGGCAGGAGAGATTGATTCCAAAGCATTGAGGGTGTCTTTATCAATAGGCCCGTAATCATTAATGTAATGTGGAATCCAAAAAGGAAGCAAGCTTTTAAGTATTTTTGAGCAAGGTAAATTTGCTGTTAACCATATCTTTTTTATTGGATCGATTATTGGCTTTTTATTATATTCTGAAGCTCGACCTCTTTTTTAAGTATTTTCTTAATGAAAAGTCTGAAATTGTTGAGTTTTCGGATGGCATGTTTGCGAAGATAACCTGTGACTTTACAGTACTCGTTTAGTATGATTTTCTTTTGATTGTAATTGGCTCTTTTGTAACGTTTTACAAATATTACGGTGTATTCTTCAATAGATTTTGGACTCATTTTTTTGTTACCTCCTAAGCTTCAAGAGTAACATTTATTATGAGTCA
>JAHJCZ010000082.1 GCA_018812705.1 Candidatus Omnitrophota bacterium | reverse complement strand
TTACCAAGTCGGGTTTAAACTCCATAACCTTTCGCCCTGCATCAAAACCATCAAACGCTATATCAATCTCATATTTATTTTTTAATTTAAGCGTTCGCTCTATCGTTAAAGCCATATCCTTATCATCATCAACTATTAGTATTCTCTTTTTATTATCTTGACTATCTATCAATACAAATTCTTTTGGTACAGGAATATTGTATGTTTTAAGGAATTTCAAAAAATCCTCGACCTTGACCCTGCTATGGTTCCCAGGGGTTCGATAAGCCTTTATCTTGCCTTCGCTTATCCATTGCACCGCAGTCCTGGGGCTCACATCACAATACTCTGCAATATCAGATGTTGTTAATGCTTTCTTTTTCATTAATCGCTTCGCTCCTTTTCTCTTAATAGTCTATCAATAATCTCTTTAAACTCTTTAGCATTGAACGGTTTTTCCATAAAACGATCCGCGCCGTATTCTTCAATAAAAACCTTACCTATTGCTTGAGATTCGCCAGAAATTCCGATAATTATAATATCTTTCAAACTCTCATTTTTTCTAATATTTTTACACGTTACATATCCATCTTGCTCCTTCATCATAATATCAAGGATCACAAGATCTGCTTTAAATGTCTTTAATCTATCTTCTGCCTGCAAGCCATCCTCGGCCTCTTCAAGTTCATACTTATTTTCAAGGGTCAAGAGCCTCCTGATCATAAGCCGAGTACCTTTATCATCATCAACAATTAATATTTTACTTTTATTTCTTTCCTCTGTCATGTAGCACATTCCCTTATTTCTGATCTAATTCTCATCTTCTAGCAATTTCGAAATTCTTTCTCTAAGCTTATTAGTATCAAATGGTTTTTCGAAATAAAAATCAGCCCCTAGTGTTTCCATAAAAGACCTGCCGATCCCTCCCGAAAAACCTGAAATACCTACGATCTTAACATTCTTCATTCTCAGATCGTCTCTAATGTGCATACATGTTGCATATCCATCTTTACCCGGCATCTTTACATCGAGAATAATGAGATCCGGCATATATGTCTTTAATATTTTTTCAGCATCAAAACCATCTACAGCTTCTTCAATTATATATTTTCCACTTACCATCAGGATCCTTCTTATAGCTTGTCTCACTTCTTGTTCATCATCGACTATTAATATTCTTTTTTTAAATACCGCTATCATTGAGCTTGACTCCCTATAGCTATTACTTCATTTTGCTTGATCCAAAATACTAGCTTAAAACCGATCTAATCACTTCCAACAAGCTCTCATTCTCAAACGGTTTAGCTATAGTTTGGTACTGAACTCCACTGATATTGACGCTACCTAAACCGGTCACTGTATCTTCATTCGATACAAGGCCCGTAAGAAAAACCACAGGAATATCTTTCGTAATCATTTCAGATTTTAATATTTTAGCAGCTTCGGGACCATCCATGCCAGGCATAACAATATCTAATAAAATAAGATCTGGATTATGTTCTTTTGCTTTGATTATGCCATCATTTGCTTCGTGTGAAATAAGAACACTGTAACCTGCATATTCAAGAACCGATTTTATTGTATCTGCCAGATCTTGATCATCATCTATAATTAGAATCTTATTCATTATTTATCCTACATCTCTCATTTCTCTTTCAACTCTTATTTCTCTTATTTCTCTTATTTAAAATATACACGCTTATTTTTTAATTGTCAATATTCTGTCTTGACAAGCCTACACCAGACAATACAAAATAAAAACCCTGTCCTGTTTGGACTGGGTTTTTTGTTTTGATTAGTTGCAACCAAAATGAGCATCTATAAAACTCTTGTCTAACTATTAATAATATTATTTATGCCTTAATTGTCCGCAAGCTCCTGAAATGTCCCCACCTCTTAGAGCTCTTAAAGTAGCAAGAATACCAAAATCATTTAGTCTTTTCTTGAAATCCTGGATTTCTTGCTTAGAAGGTTTTGCATACTGAAACTCTACTACTTGATTATATGGGATCAAATTAATTTTACAAATAAGCCCTTTGAACGCTTTTTTCAGTGATTTAATTGCCTTTTCTGAGCAAGTTACATCTTTAATAAGGATATATTCAAAGGTGATCTGCCTATTCGTCTCTTTAATATAATCCCTACAAGCTTCCATAAGCTCATCAAACGGATATTTACGATTGACAGGCATTAGAATGTTGCGAGATTCATTATCATAACCATGTAAAGATATTGAAAGCTCGATCTGCAAACCTTCTTTAGACAATCTTTTGATCTCATCGATCAACCCGCATGTAGACACGGTTATTTTTCGAGCAGCAATACCTAAGCCTTCTTTTGAATTAATAATTCGAATAGCTTTTAACAAATTGTCATAATTATCAAGCGGCTCGCCTACTCCCATAAATACTATATGTGAAATATCGCGGCTGTTTTTATTGGAACGTATAATATTCTTTGCATAAAGTATCTGAGAAATTATTTCACCACATGACAAATTGCGTTTTAATCCACCGATGCCACTAGCGCAAAATTTACATCCATACTTACAACCTGCTTGAGTTGATATGCATAGCGTCAATCGTTTGCTGGAAGGAATAATAACTGTTTCTATGTGTTCTCCATCATTTAGCTCAAATAACAGCTTTATTGTTCCATCTTCTGAAACCTGCTGCGAAGTCATCTTCACTAAGGAAAATGAAAACTTTTCAGATAATTTATTGCGGAATTCTTGCGGAAGGTTCTGCATTACGGAAAAAGACTGTGCGCCCTTTTCGTATATCCATTTGAATATCTGGCCAGCTCTAAATGTCTTTTCACCAACGGAATCAACAAAATGAACCAGCTCGATAAGTGACAAGTCATAAATACTATCTTTTGATTCTTTAACCTTGCTGATCATAAGATCTCTTAGCAGTAATACAAAATGCTCCTGCTATCTCAATATCATTTTCACTAAAAAATTAGTTTTAAAAATCAGGTTTGAACGATTGAAATGAACTGGACATTTCTAATTTTTTTCAGTAAACTCGCCAATTCTTCTAAAGCGGTCGTAGCGTTTCTCAATAATTTCTTCACCAGAAAGAGAGCTCAAATCTTTTAGCCGTTTTGTTAGAACTTCCTTCAGCGCTAATCCCATACGGCTTGGGTCCTTGTGAGCTCCCCCTTGAGGTTCTGGAATTATCTCATCAACGATACCAAACTCGATCAAGTCTTCACCGTTTATTTTTAAAGCTACCGCAGCATCAGGGGCCTTAGTAGCATTACGCCACAAAATTGAAGCACAACCCTCTGGAGAAATAACTGAATAGTAAGCATGCTGCAAAATACAAACATTATCGGCAACGCCTATACCTAAAGCCCCGCCACTTCCACCTTCTCCAATTACTGTCGCAATTATGGGCGTCTTGATCCTTGACATATCCCTTAAATTACTGGCAATAGCCTGAGCTTGACCCCTCTCTTCAGCACCAAGACCCGGATAAGCCCCAGGAGTATCAATAAAAACTATTATCGGCAGATTAAATTTTTCTGCCATTTGCATAACTCTCATTGCTTTTCTATATCCTTCAGGATGAGCACATCCAAAATTCCGCTTTAATTTATCACTAGTATCTCGACCTTTCTGATGTCCCAACACCACAACTTTGACACCATCAAGCTTTGCAAAACCAGCAAGAAGAGCAAAGTCATCAGCAAACATTCTGTCACCGTGAATCTCAATAAAATCAGTCATGATCATATTAATATAATCAAGAGTATACGGACGGTCCGGATGCCTTGCGATCTGCACTCTCTGCCAAACAGTAAGGTTTTTGTACACCTTATTCCTAACTTGCTCTAATTTTTTTTCCAAATTTTCAATTGCAGAACCTAGCTCAATATCTTCATCGGAGCCGAACTCTCTTAGCTCTTTTATTTTAGTTTCTAATTCAAAAATAGGTTTTTCAAAATCTAGAACACTCATAATCATCCAATCTTTTTAATGCATATACAAAAAAACAAAAACAAGCCACAAAACCATTCCTGCGGCCTGAATTTAACAATTAATATATTTTTAATTTGCAATTACTACTTTCGTCCCAAATGGAATTATACTATATAATTCCTCAACTTCTTCATTGCGCATCCTAACACATCCTGCTGTGACCTGTTTACCAATGGTATCAGGCTCTACTGTTCCATGAATACCATATCCTGGAAGGTCAAAACCCAACCATCGACTGCCCAAAACATTCTCAGGACTTTCAGGAGGAACAACAACGCCACGATTAAACCAAACCGGATCAGTTAACTTTGTTGTAACTGTAAATTCCCCAACAGGAGTACTGTTGTTTGAGCCTGTTGACACATTGTAAACTTTTACAACTCTTTCGCCTGTCTTTAACATCAAAACATTTTGAGACTTATCAACAAAAATATCAAAAGGAGCAGTCCATATTCGTAATTTCTGACCTATACGTATAATATCGCTTTTTAACGAATTGCTGATCTTGATCAATTCTATAGTAGTATTATATTTTTTCGCTAACTTTCCTAAAGAATCACCCGAGACAACTTCATGAATAATAGTGTTTTCTGTTGGTGTATTTGAAAAAATTATCTGCATGCTCAAGTTTTCATATTCTTTTTGTATAATATCAATATTTTCATGATCAGGATATTCTTTAATCAATTTCCGGTAAGAGTTTTGGGCATTAACAAATTCCCCATTCTTTTTCATTACTAAAGCCTGATCATAAAGTTTGCCAGCATTTAACTCAGAGTTTGGCTCAGAATTTGTCTCTTGTTGCTCAACAACAAGCTGGTCCTTTTTCTTTGACAAGTTGACCCATGCAAAAGCAACAACTAATACAATAACTCCAGCTATTAGAATTCTTCTTATCACGACAACTTACCTCCTATTTCTAATGAAATAACAAAATATAAAAACAATACTTTTTTTTTAAAAAAAACAAAATATTGGGCTTGATCACCAAACATGATAAAAAAATATCGCTAAAACCATTCCTAAAAGAGATCCGATAATAACCTGCAGAGGAGTATGCCCAATAAGCTCCAATAAACGCTTATTCTCTAGCTCTCCTTTTAAATATATATCTTCTAAGATTTGATTAAGAATTACTGCTTGCTGGCCCGCAGATCTTCTAACTCCTTGAGCATCAAACATCGTGACCATAGCAAAAACAGCAGCCAAGGCAAATATAACAGAGCTGAAACCCTCTTGTAATCCACAAGATACAGCTAAAGCGGTTGCTCCTGCAGCATGACTCGAAGGCATTCCTCCAGTTCCGATAAACCACTTAAAATTAAATCTTTTTTCCCTAACAACACCTACAAAGACCTTGATTCCTTGAGCAATAGCCCAAACAACCATAGTAATGACAAGTATTTTGTTCTCAAAAATTGAAGACATTCTTCACCTAGATCCATACTTTCTTGTTTTTTAGCAACTATAATATTTTACATTATAATATTAGACTAAATAAATGCAAGGTCTTTTATCTATGCCTACCTAGCCATTCATTGCACATATTTAATCTTTTTTTGCCTAAAAGCAAATATGGTATATACTTAATATAAAACTAATATAAATTATTAATAGGTCTATTATGCAGCGTCTTTTTAACACAAATAAAGTTGGCTCTGGATTTAAAACAATAGTAAGTATTATTTTCTTAAATCTCACTTTCAATATATCACTACTGCATAAAGCAGTGGAAGCTCAAACTTCATTAGGCCTATTTTTGCCTACACCTGGAACAATGATCACTTTAAGCCCTAGCATTGAGCCAATCCTGCTAAAGGGAGTAACAATTAACCCTGAAAATCCTTTTCAGTTTGACTTTATTGTTGATATTGGCGATTCTAATTTAGAAGGAGACTCTCTAAAAAATGCTTCAGAGAAACTGATAAAGTATTTTATGGCCTCTTTAACTATCCCTGAAAATGAAATGTGGGTAAACTTATCTCCTTATGAAGATGATAGGATCATTACTCAGAGTTTCGGGTCTACAGAAATGGGCAGAGACCTTCTGTCTCAGGATTATGTTCTTAAGCAGCTTACATCTTCATTGATGTATCCCGAAAAAGAGCTAGGACAGAAGTTTTGGGACAATGTATATGAGAAAGCCTATAAAGAATATGGGACAACAGATATTCCAGTTGATACTTTTAATAAAGTCTGGATAGTTCCAAGCAAAGCTGTTGTTTATGAACACGGCCAAACAGCATTTGTAGCAGAAAGTCATTTAAAAGTGTTGCTTGAAGAGGATTATAATGCGCTGCAACATCAGAACAATATCGAAAATGACAATATAGGGGCGGATCTCTCATCCGCCCGTTCTTTAAGAGAACCAACACAAGATCTGACCCGACAGAAATATTCAGATATCGTACGTGAGATCATTGTTCCTGCAATTGAAAAAGAGGTCAACCAAGGCGAACATTTTTCTCAACTTAGACAGATCACTAGTTCACTTATTCTCGCATCATGGTACAAGAAGAGGCTTCAAGAAAGCATTTTATCAAAGGTTTATGTTGATAAAAGCAAGATCAACGGTGTAGATATAATCGACAGAAACATGAAAAACAAGATATATAAACAGTATCTAGAAGCCTTTCGTATCGGTGCCTATAATTTCATAAAAGAAGAATATGATCCGGCCTCCCAGCAGATCATTCCCCGAAAATATTTTTCAGGAGGAAAAGATTACACTGCAATAACTGAAAGACTGGAAATTGAAACCGAGATTGAAAGGCTTTCTAAAGAAGGACAAGATGAAGTGCTAGAAACAATAACCAAAACTCAAAATGGGACAGAGGTCTTTACAATAAAAGCAAACCTAGAAATCGACAATTCAATGATGGGTAATGAAGAGCATAAAGCTCTTATTGCAAGCGCCCAAGAACTTCTGCAATTCGATCTTGATAATAAACCTATGTCAGTGTTTGTAGATTGGATGGATAAAATTATTGATACAATAGATTCAGAGTTAACTCAGAAACAGTTTGTTGCTCTTGCAGAGCAGCTAGGTGCCACAAATAACTTAGTTCAAAGAATATCCGGGAACACCAATAATATGGCAAACAGGGCATCCGACTTTGCCCAGGCCCTTCCAAAAGACGGGAAGATCAATGTGTTTCTCATGCGTGATGGCTTCTCTCTTTACACTGCGTCAAAAACCCTGGGAGAAAAAGTTAATGCTTTATATCTTTCTAAAGCTACCTTCAGAACGTTCACACAAATCCCAATTATGGCAGATCTTTTAATTCCCCAGATTATAATGGAAACAAAACGCAGGATATCCATATCAAGAACCGAAGTTGTCCCTGCAGAGCGCTTCCAGGAATTTAAAGATGAGTTTTTCAATTTAGTTGAAGAGCTTGCCTCTGATAAAACCATAGATAATATCGGCAAGGACTACGAATATCTCTTAAAGGTTAGGGAGAATATAAGGCTTGCCATAGGTGCATTAAGCAACTATTTAGAAGTTCTTGGTATCACAAGTGATGATATTGCAAAAGACGGCATTCGCTTTATTGATACAACAAAGACCGGCTCTCTAGTCCTGTTCATGGAAAGTGTTGCAAGATCCATGCTGAAAGCAAAGGATCCGACGGTAACGCCTGCAGATAATATAACAGACGGCAAAATGTTCTTTAGCGATCTTTCTTCTGCTTATAGCTATAAAGAGAACATCACTTTGGCAGATGCAAGAGAAATAGAGAGCACTTTCTATCCTGTTGAATTTTCAAGAAGATTATCAGAAAAAGGCGAACCTATAGTAAGTTCTCCAAGCAACAGCGCGAACGATAAGAAAAATTTTCTTCTTCAAATGATATTGCTCAAGAGTGAATTAATAAGAACAAATAAAGAAAATATACGCCCATCAACTGCCACCATAAGCGAAGCATCTAGAGAATTTCAGGAAGAACAGTCTTCAGCCAGAGCAGAAGACATCACTTTTGATCAGGCAAAACAAACGCTGGTTACAGATATTTATAAAAAAGTTAATACATCAACTCTTGAGCTAGTGGGTGAAAATATTTCTACCATTGAAGATATCCAAAAACATTTGGAACAATCAAGTTATGCCTGGAAAACAGCTCACCCTGACAAAAGAAAAAACTTAATAGGGGTTCTAAGCGTATTACAAAACAACCTGATCCCTTTCATAGAGCGTCAATATCCAGGCATTAATATAAAAAGCGTTAGTATCGGCGGAAGCATGGTTGAATTTTGGTCCAGTTATCCTGCAGATGCAAGGATGCCATATGGGGAAGATCTGGATGTTTATGTTGTTGCCGATAATGCAGGCTATGGAGTACTTAAATTATCTTTAGCGAAATTCGTGCAAGGACAAATGATAACAGAAGAACTTGCAGAACTTTCTGTCTATGGAGTATCAGAGATGGATGTTTGGGTGACCCCGGAAAACTCTACAGATGTTAATTTCTATATGATGTTCGGCTCAGGAGTAACAATTTGGGGCAAACCTTTAAGTATTACCCAGGAACAATATGACCCGATAATGGTCATAGGAAGGGTTGAAAGACTGATCGGGGTTAATGCCTGGGACATGACCGGACGATTAATAGTTGCTAACTGGCTGCTTAGAGGATTAGCTCAAAGACTAGGGTTGGAATACACTGAGTACACAAAAGATATTAATGAAAATAAAGCAGAGGCATTAAAGGTTATTCAAGCGAATTATGAGAGCGTTATGCTCCATCTAGCAAAAAATAAAATTGCAGAACAATCTGCTGAATCTAATACAGATAAAACTGACCGCGTTGAAGCTGATAAAACCGTCGGTGGTATTGACCTTAATACAAGCAATATGGATTTTGAGATCAATTCAGACGGGCAAGAATTTAGCATTCCTGTAAACCTCCAACAAATCGAGTCAATTAATATTGACGGCCTCGTTCCAGTGATATTTAATATTTCCCCGACAACAAACCTTCAAATGCTGCTTGGGGTTTCAGAATCAGATCCTGATTATCTGGCAAAAATATCCTTAAATTCTATTTGATCATATTACATTTTGTTTGGCTGAAAACCAATAGGCCTTTTGGGATTTTTTGGCAGATCCAATAGCTTCTTTATCGTATCAAAAATTATTTTGAATTGATAATCATATTTTTTCTCCATAATTTCGATTTTCTCCCTCAATTCCTTATGATTAGACATCATTTCCCGCAATTTAGTAAATGTTCTCATAATTTGAATATTGACAAGAATTGCCCTTTTACTATTAAGAATACTTGAGAGCATTAAAATACCATGCTCAGTAAAAACAGCTGGAGATTTACGAGTCCCGCCCCAGCTTGAAGTCACAAATTGTGACTTCAAGTTTAAAAACTCCTGGCTAGTTAGAACAAACCTAAATTCTTTGGGAAACCTATCAATATTTCTCTTAACAGCTTGATTAAGAGCTTTTGTCTCAACACCATAAAGAACCGCCAAATCTCTATCCAACATAACTTTTTGTCCCCTTAAAAACAATATTTTACCCTCAATACTTTCCTGAGCAATAACACTTGTAGATTGAATACCTTCTTTTAACATTCTTTTTATCTCCTTTTTATCCCCACCAATTTCTATCCAGCGAGCGGTATTGAATTGCTTCCGCAATATGCTCAGCAAGAATATTTTGTTCATTATCTAGATCAGCTATCGTTCTAGACAGCTTCAATACTTTGTCATAAGCCCTGGCTGAAAGCCCCAGTTCTTCAATAGCCATTTTCAGCATCCTCTTCCCCTCTTGATCAACATAGCAAAATGCTTTTATTTGCGAAGGTGTCATATAGGCATTATATGTGACCTTTTCACTTTCAAACCGTTCTTGCTGCACACTTCTTGCTTTTACTATTCTCTCCTTGATGCTATGTGAAGGCTCTTCTTTTTTTGGGCTTAAAAGTTCATTTGAAAGAAGCGCAGGAACTTCCAAATGAATATCTATTCTATCAAGTAGCGGACCCGATATTTTTGACAGATACCTTTGTATTTGCGCTTGCGAGCAGTTGCAATTTTTTCTAGGATCAGAAAGAAATCCACAATTGCACGGGTTCATTGAACATATTAAAATAATTCTCGATGGAAAGATCACTGACTTATTAGCACGCGATATTGTCACTTTGTGATCTTCAAGTGGTTGACGCAAAGACTCCAAAACATCCCTGTTGAACTCCGGCAACTCATCTAAAAACAACACGCCATTGTGACTAAGCGTAACTTCGCCTGGCCTCGGATTGGAACATCCTCCAACAATAGCCGCCGCAGAAGTTGTATGATGGGGGGACCTAAATGGCCTAGTGGCTACGATCCCACCCTTTTTTCTAAGCAATCCCATTACTGAATGAATTTTTGTAGTTTCTAATGCTTCTGCCAGTGTCATATCAGGCAATATTGTCGGAAATCTTTTTGCCAACATGCTTTTACCGCACCCGGGTGGACCAATAAGAAGGATATGATGATTGCCCGCAGCTGCGACCTCCATTCCTCTTTTTACAAACGCCTGCCCTTTCACGTCAGAAAAATCTACATCATAGTGGTTTGCTTGAGCAAAAAGAGAATCGATATTAGCAGTAAAAGGCTGAAGTCTTTCTGGGGAACTTAATAAATTCACAACTTCATTAAGGGTCTTAACAGGATAAATATTTGTATTGCGTGCAACAGAAGCTTCCAAAGCATTTTCAGCGGGCAATATCAATCCCTTAAAACGGTCTGCCATAGATAGCGCTATCGGCAAGGTGCCTTTAACGGGCTTAACATGTCCGTCCAAGGAAAGTTCACCTAAAACAGCATAATCATCTAAACAATTAAGATCAATTTGCTTACTTGCAGCCAAGCAGCCAAGGGCAATCGCAAGATCAAATGAAGGCCCTTCCTTTTTAATATCTGCTGGTGATAAATTTACTGTTATCCTTCTAGGTTCATATTTATATCCGCTATTCTTTATTGCTGTTCTTACTCTTTCCTTACTTTCTTTTACAGCGCTATCAGGCAAGCCAACAATTATTGTTGCAGGAAGACCATTGGAGACATCAACTTCGATGGTTATGGGATAGGAATCCAAACCATTTATTCCATAGCTATACGTTTTAGCGAGCATAATATATGTTTTACTTTGTTAAAGGCGGGCTTTCGAGGAATACCTTAAAAGGATTTCTTTGGGGGAAATTTATTCCTTATTGAATTATAAAACTAGCATATTCTCTATAATACGTCAATTTTTTTATTCTGGTACAATCTTTTATCTCTTGATAATTGTCTTGTTTTCATAAATGTTAAGTATCAAATCAGACAGATTTTTTACAAGAAATTATTCTCTTCATTAGACTAGTCAATGATTATGGCGTTAAAAATATCACAAAAGCAAGCAAAGCAAATACCGCAAATAAAAAGATATAAGCTAAAGGTCTATAAAACAATATGCAAACTATTATTCTTAAAAAATATTCGTAGATAGGCTCATTAAGATTGTCATGCTTAAATACAAAATGCTGAGTATCATAATTCATCCAATTAAGATTCCTCAATTTATTTTCGGCTACCTTCTTATTAAAGAGCATTGTTCCTGGGAAAGGTGTTATTACCATTATCACATTAATTAAAAAAGGATTAACTAAGGCAAACTTTATTAAATTCACAAGACTCTTAAAATTATCACTGTTATACCCAAACAATAAAAAAGCCGTAATGAATATTCCTTTATCTCTTACTCTTTTTGTTAAAGACCTATA
>JAHJCZ010000081.1 GCA_018812705.1 Candidatus Omnitrophota bacterium | reverse complement strand
TCGTTTATATTTGAAATTGAAAAACAGTAAAAGGACATTTCGCGACCCGCAGTACAATACTTAAAGAAGAGAGGAACGAAGGATGCAATATAAAATCTTAGTAATTGATGATGATTGCGATTTTGTCGATGCAACAAAGTTGTTGCTTGAGGCCAATGATTATCACGTGATAACTGCCAATAATGGCCAGGAAGGATTTCAAAAAGTTAAAAAGGAATCGCCTGACCTGATACTTCTGGATATGATGATGACCTATAAAACAGAGGGAGCTGAAACAGCTAAAGCTATTACAGCAGATGCTGCAATTAAGGATGTTCCTATCATAATGATCACAGGGGCGAAAAAGGAATATTCTTTTCCGTTTGAATTAAAAGCTGATCAGGATAATCTGCCTATTAAAGCTATTTTAGAAAAGCCGGTAGACCCTGAAAATCTTCTAAGGAATATAAGTATATTTTTAGCAAAAAGAGGCGCAGAGCATTACGAGAACATGTCTATGACAGAAAAGCTGATAAATAAATGGAAAGGCAAGGAAGGCAATCTTATCATGATCCTGCATGAAGTGCAGAATCATTATGGTTTTATCCCTCGCAATGTCGCTTTTGACTTGGCGCGCTATTTAGATACGCCGTTAGCAAGGATATATGAGGTAATTTCTTTTTATCACTATTTTAAGCTTCAAGAGCCGGGAAAGCACATTATCTCTGTTTGTATTGGAACTGCATGCTATTTAAAAGGAGCGCCCCAGTTACTAAAAGAGATAAAGCATCTGCTTAACATTGAAGAAGGAGAAATTACTCAAGACGGTATGTTCCAGCTTCAAGGGGTTAGATGTCTGGGTTGCTGCGGGTTAGCGCCTGTTATTATGATCGATGATAAGATCTACGGTAATTTAAAGCCGAAGGATCTTATAGATATAATATCAAAATATACAAAGACTAAAGCGAAAGTTTCTTAAGAAGGAGTGAGTCTATAATGAAATTAACATTAAATAATTTCGATGAAGAAACAAAGAACGTCAAGAAAAACAATAAGAATTGGATCAAGGTAGGCTTGAGCACTTGTGGCATTGCAGCAGGCGCGGATGTTGCTTTTGCAACTATTAAAAAAGTTCTGCAAGAAAACGGGTCTGACGTAGAAGTAATAAGGACAGGATGTGCCGGTAAGTGCTATGCGGAGCCTTTAGTTGAGGTAAAGATAGAAGGCATGCCTCAAGTTGTTTACGGAAACGTGAATGAAGAGGTCGCCACCAAAATAGTTCAGAAACATGTAATGGGGAAACAATTAATAAATGATCACATCTATTTAGTAAAGGATGCATAAAATGTGGAAATACAAAAAAGTAATTCTTGTAAAAGATACCGATACCGGAAAAGAGACTGTCAGGTTTTCTGAGCTGTTCAACTCAGCTTTGCGTGATCGAGGTCTTGACGGAGAAGTTCAGGTTATCAGGTCTGCTGATATCAATGTATACAATCAGGGCATAGTCGTGAAGATAATCCCTGGAAACATTACTTATTCAAAAGTAGAAGAAAAGGACATTGATCTTATTGTCCGTAAGTCTATTAAGAAGGAAGAGGCTCTAAAAGAGATCCAGATCGATCCTAAGGACAAGCAAGTAAGAATTGTTCTAAGGAACTGCGGAATTATCGATCCTGAAAATATCAATGATTATATTTCTGTAGATGGGTATAAAGGATTAAAGAAAGTATTAGAGCAAAATGACCGGGATAAGGTCATTGCAGAAATTAAAATAAGCGGTTTACGAGGACGCGGCGGCGGGGGATTTCCTACATGGATGAAATGGAGTTTTGCCAAGGACCAGAAAAATGATACTAAATTCATTATCTGTAATGCCGATGAAGGTGACCCGGGAGCATATATGGATCGTAGTGTTCTTGAGGGTGACCCGCATTCTGTATTAGAGGGTATGATAATCGCCGGTTTTGCTGTTGGAGCAAAGAAAGGTTATTTCTACATTAGAGCAGAGTATCCACTTGCAATTGCGCGTGTAGAATTAGCTATTAAACAAGCACGTGAAAAAGGATTGTTAGGCAATAATATTTTAGGCACACAATTTTCTTTTGATCTGGAAGTAAGGTTAGGTGCTGGTGCATTTGTTTGCGGAGAAGAAACTGCGCTTATCGCATCTATCGAAGGAAAAAGAGGATGTCCAAGCCCAAGGCCTCCATATCCGTCTATCAGCGGGCTGTGGGGAAAACCAACAGTTATAAATAATGTTGAAACACTTGCAAATATTTCACCTATTATGCATAAAGGCGGAGAATGGTTCGCAGAAATAGGAACTGAAAGATCAAAAGGAACAAAGGTCTTTGCCTTGACTGGCAAAGTCGAGAACTCAAGCCTTATTGAGGTACCAATGGGTATTACTCTAAAAGAGATCATTTATGAAATTGGCGGCGGAGTACTAAATAATAAAAAGATAAAAGCTGTTCAAACTGGAGGGCCATCAGGTGGAGTTATTCCAGAAGAATATTTTGATACATCAATTGACTATGAAAGCCTGCAGAACCTCGGATCTATTATGGGATCAGGCGGCATGATCGTTATGGATGAAGACGACTGCATGGTAGATATAGCGAAGTTCTATCTTAAATTCTGCGTGGATGAATCTTGCGGTAAGTGTGCGCCTTGTAGAATTGGCGGTAAGCAGATGTTAGAGCTGTTAACAGAGATATCTGAAGGAAAAGCAACTTTTGAACAGGTAGATAAGCTGAAGCTGATCTCAAAAGCGATGCAAAAAGCATCTTTATGCGGGCTAGGGCAAACAGCACCTAACCCAGTTCTTTCAACCCTAAAATATTTTGAGCAAGAGTATGTTGATCACATTAAGGATAAGAAATGTGTTTCAGGAAAATGTGAAGCATTGTTTATCTATGAGATCATTCAAGATAAATGTAAACGCTGCAGCCTATGTCAGAGAAACTGTCCTGTTGAAGCTATTCCCGGAGACAGAGACAAAGGCTATGCTATAGATCAAAAAAAATGTATCAAATGCGGAAAATGCTTTGAGGTATGTAAATTTGAAGCAGTAAATAGATAAACGATTAAAATGTCCTATAACACACAGGAGTTATGAAATGGCAAAAGCATTTATAAATAATATAGAAGTTGAATTTGAAAAGGGCAGGACGATACTTGATGTTGCTCAGCAAGTTCAAGTGAAGATACCTACTCTTTGCAAACATAAGGACCTGTGTGCAACCGGTGCTTGCGGTATTTGCGTGGTTAAAGTCGAAGGTTCAAATAGAATGTTAAGGGCTTGCTGTACAGCAATGGATGAAGGAATGAAGATAAAGACGCATGACCCGGAATTGATCGAAATAAGAAGAACCGTTATTGAGCTAATATTATCAAACCATCCTAATGACTGCCTGACCTGCGGACGTAACAATGATTGTGAGCTTCAGACCATTATGGCTGATTTCGGCATAAGGGAAGAATTGTTTAATAAGATCGTTAAAGAGATCCCTAAGGATTCAACAACCCGCACAATTGAACTGGAGCCATCAAAATGCATAGGCTGCGGAAGATGTATCGAAGTTTGCCAAAATGTTCAGAATGTATGGGCGCTATCTTTTCTGGAGAGAGGCATTAATACAAGAATGGCACCAGCCGGGGATATTCAATTAGGTGATTCTCCTTGCGTACGTTGCGGCCAGTGCTCAGCACATTGCCCTACAGGGGCTATTTTTGAGTTTGACCAAACAAGAAATGTTTGGAAACTGCTTCAGGACCCCGACATACACTGCGTTGTCCAGATCGCGCCTTCAGTTAGGGTAGCGATCGGTGAAGGTTTTGGATATCCGGTAGGGACAAATCTTACCAAGAAAATATATGCTGCTTTAAGAAGATTAGGATTCAACACAGTATTTGATACAAATTTTTCCGCTGATGTAACTATTATGGAGGAAGCTAGTGAGTTTGTTGAAAGGTTTGTGAATAAAAAAGGAGCATTGCCGCTAATAACAACTTGCTGTCCTGCATGGGTTGATTTTATGGAAAAATATCATGCAGATATGATAGAACATTTCTCATCTGCAAAATCACCTCAGGAGATTATGAGCACTTTATGCAAAACTTATTTTGCTGAAAAAAAGAAGATCGATCCGGCAAAGATGAAAGTGATTTCTATCATGCCTTGTACTGCTAAAAAGTATGAGATCTCAAGATCATCGGAGATGTCTGCTTCCGGGTATCAGGGGACAGATTATGTCCTTACAACCAGAGAGATCATAAGGATGATCAAACAGGCAGGTATCGATTTTAATTCGATCCCGGATGAAGAATCAGATCATATGATGGGTGATTATTCCGGAGCAGGCACTATCTTTGGTGCAACAGGCGGTGTTATGGAGGCAGCTTTAAGAACGGCATATAACTTTGTTACTAAAGAAAACCTTCCTAAAGTTGAATTTGAAAATGTTAGGGGATTAAAAGGGGTCAAAGAAACAGCTATTATGATCAATGGCATAGAGATCAAGATCGCAGTCGCTCACGGGTTAGGTAATGTTGAGTATGTATTGAATAAGATAAAAAAGGCAAAGGAAAAAGGTGAACCATTGCCTTATCATTTTGTTGAAGTTATGGCATGTCCCGGAGGATGTATTGGCGGTGGCGGTCAGCCTTATGGTGTAACCGATGAAGTCAGGATGATCAGGGCTAAAGGTCTCTATCAGGATGATGAAGCCTCAAGTGTAAGATGTTCACATGATAATCCTTTTGTTAAAGAATTATATAAGGATTTCTTAGGTGCGCCATTAAGTGAAAAGGCCCATCATTTGCTGCACACAAAGTATGTGCCAAGGCCTGAATATAAAAAATAAATTAAATGCAGTAAAATTTTGTGTGCCGTAGTAAAATGTATAAACATTAGTTTCAGACAGTTAATCTTATAACCTATAAGGAGGCATCTAATGAGCAAGAAAATATTAATGATTGATGACGATCCTGATTTTATTGCCGCAGTACAAACTTTGCTGGAAGCAAAAGATTATGTTGTTGTAACAGCATCTAATGGTCAGGAAGGCCTGCTTAAAGCTAAGGAAGAGAAGCCTGACCTTATAACATTAGATGTTATGATGACTAATGATAGCGAAGGATTAGACGTAAGCAAAAAATTCAAAGAAGATGAAGCTTTGAACAAAATACCTATTATTATAGTTTCAGGTGTAAAGAAGATAGGCGATTCAGCTTATAATTATGAAACTGGTGAAAAAATTGTACCAGCAAAGGCATTTGTTGAAAAGCCTATTGATCCAGTAAAGTTTTTAGAAACAATAGAGAAGTACATTAATTAAAATTATTGACCTGACAATTACATTGTCAGGTTTCGCACATGACAAGCATGTGCTCTGCCTACGGTTAAGGAAGGCAACTTCTGAGATCAAGGGGATATAAGCTTATATAATATTTATATAAAACCCAGCTATATTCCCAGTTTATGGGAAATGGAAAATAGCTGGGTTATTTATTTTGGGAAAGGAAAATAGAAATGCAAAACAGATTGGGATTTGTAGGGATAATCGTGGAAGACAGATTTAAGAGTGCAGATGCGGTTAATCATGTTTTATCCGCTTATGGGGAGAACATAAGGGCGCGTGTTGGAATACCATATAAGGAAAAACACTGCAGCATTATTACATTGGTTGTCGATATGACTACTGATGAATTGGGGGGCCTTACAGGAAAATTGGGTGCAATTGATGGGATAGAGGTCAAGTCTGCGCTTGCTAAAAAGACATAGGAGATTAAAATGAAGACAACACCAAAAAGCTTGCGATTACAGATCGGATTATTTGGGCGAACAAATGTCGGGAAATCAAGTTTCTTGAATTTGGTCGCGGGACAGGATGTTTCGATCATATCTTCAGTTCCAGGGACAACGACTGATGTTGTTGAAAAATCTATGGAATTGCTTCCAGTCGGCCCCGTTGTCTTTCTTGATACAGCAGGTATAGATGATGATTCTGTGCTTGCAGAAAAGCGTATAGAAAAGACAAAGAAAATATTTGATCGTGCGGATGTTATCGTGCTTTTTGTTGAGCCCAATATCTGGGATGTTTTTGAAGAAGAAATATCGCAGGAAGCCAATAAAAGAAATATACCCGTAATTATAGTTGTGAATAAGATCGATCTTTGTGAGCCGACGCTAGAATTTCTTTCTTCAATTAATAATAAATTTGAGCACGTGCTTTTATGCTCAAGTATTGATCTTGAAAACAGAGATAAATATGTGCATGCTTTTAAAGCGCACATCATGAGTGTATGCCCTGATGATTTTCTAAATCCGTCGCCGTTAATTGGTGATCTCTTGCCCAAAGGAGGAATTGCAGTTTTTATTATCCCTATAGATAAGGAAGCTCCTAAGGGACGTATTATTTTGCCTCAGGTACAGGCAATGAGAGATATTCTGGACAATGGGCAGTCTGTCGTCGTGTGCAGGGAAACTGAATATATTGATACATTAAATAAGCTCAGTGGGCCGCCTGACCTTGTTGTATGTGATTCTCAGGTCGTAGATAAAATGGTTGCCGAAACTCCGGATGGCGTAAAATGTACTACTTTTTCTATTTTGCTCGCGCGTCTTAAGGGAGATCTGACTGAGCTTGTCAAAGGCATTGCTGCTATACAAAGTTTGAACGAAGATGATAAGGTTCTTATCGCTGAATCTTGCTCTCATCATGCAATAGAAGATGACATCGGCCGAATAAAGATCCCTAAGTGGCTCAAAAAATATAAAGGTTTTGATGTCAAATGGGATGTGTGCTCAGGACGCGATTATCCGGAGGACCTTTCCACTTATAAATTAATAATACATTGCGGAGGCTGCATGCTTACAAGGCGAGAGATGCTTACGCGAATTGAAAAAGCCGGCGAGCAGGGAGTTTTTGTTACTAATTATGGAATTTGTATTTCAATGATGCATGGAGTGATAGAGCGCGTGCTTGAACCTTTTCCAGATGCCTTAAAGGCATTTATAGAGACCAAGGCTGAATTGTCAGGAGGGGTAGAATGCTTGAAAAAACTGTAACTATAAATGATTGGAAGAGTGCTCGAGTAAACCGAGATCAGATCGATAAATATAAGATCGAAGGTAAAGAATTTATTGATGAAAATGAGATCAATAAAGCTTTAGAGCTCGGAAAACGATCTGATGCTGAGTATATCAGGGGGTTACTTCAAAAATCATTAAGGGTCGAAAACCTGACACTTGAAGAAACAGCAGCCCTTATTGCAGTTGAAGATCCGCATTTATTAAGCGAGATGAAAGATGCTGCTCTTAAAGTTAAAAAGAAAGTCTATGATAACCGCATTGTTACTTTCGCACCGCTTTATTTGGGTAATTATTGTGTCAACAATTGTTTGTATTGCGGATTTAAGGATCAGAATGTTGAGGCCCAGAGGAAAGTATTAGATAAAGAAGAGATCATCAAAGAAGTTGAAGTATTGGCTGGTAAGATCGGGCATAAACGTCTTATTGTTGTTTACGGCGAGCATCCTAAAAATGATGTTGATTATATTGTGGAGAGCATTAGAACTATCTATGATGTGAAGGTAAAAACGAGAAAGGGTTATGGTAATATCCGACGTGTAAACGTTAATGCGCCGCCATTTTCAATTGAAGACCTAAAGAAAATGAATAGCGTCGGTATTGGTACTTATCAGGTGTTTCAGGAAACTTACCATAAGGAAACCTATAATAAAGTACATCCGATAAACACAATAAAAGGCGATTATGATTGGCGTTTATATTCAATGCACAGGGCATTTGAAGCCGGTATTGATGATGTAGGCATTGGTGTTTTGTTCGGGCTGTATGATTGGCGTTTTGATCTAATGGCTTTGGTTAAACATTCATTAGAATTAGAAGCGAGATTCGGCATTGGGCCTCATACGGTATCTTTCCCAAGGCTTGAGCCTGCATTGAATGCAAACATGGAACAGTACGAAAAATACCGTGTGAGTGATGAAGATTTTAAAAAGATAATTCTTGTCCTGCGGCTGGCTATACCTCATACAGGGATGATAATCAGCGCGCGTGAATCAGCAAAAATAAGGCGCGAGTCAATTGATCTGGGCGTCACACAAATGGACGCATCGACAAAGATCGGTGTTGGAAGTTATCAGAAAGAAGACAAAGAACAGGATAAGGAAAAGCAGCAGTTTATTTTGGGTGATACGCGCTCACTTGATGAATTGATATGTGAGTTCGTCGAAAAAGGATACATAACTTCTTTTTGTACTGCTGGATATCGCTGCGGAAGGACAGGAAAGTGTATTATGGATTTGCTGCGCAAAGGCGAAGAAGGTAAATTCTGCAAGCTTAATGCGGTCATTACGTTCAGGGAATGGCTAGATGACTTTTCGACTGAAGAGACAAGAGTAAAAGTTGAGCCTATCATTGAAAGGGAGATTGAGGAGGTAAAGCAAAAATATCCCAAGATATTCGATACTTTTAAGGATTATTACGAGAGAACAAAAAATGGAGAAAGAGATCTATATATCTGATGGACAGAAATGAAATAATAAAATGGCTGAAAGATAACGATCAAAATAATCTCAAAGAGCTTTACAGACAGGCTTATGAAGTAAAGTTAAAGCATGTTGGCTTAAATGTTTATTTTAGAGGAATTATTGAGTTCAGCAATATATGCCAGAAAGATTGTTTGTACTGCGGCATTAGAAGATCAAATGACAGTTATGAAAGATTTCAGATGACCAAAGAAGAGATCTTGGGATCTGCTAAACAGGCATATGAAATGAAATATGGCTCTATTGTCCTTCAGTCAGGTGAGAGAAGTGATGTGCAGTTCGTTGATTTTGTTACTGACGTTGTTAAAGGGATAAAAAATTTAAGTGATAATACGTTGGGAATTACACTTTCATTGGGCGAACAATCAAAAGAAACTTATCAGCAATGGTTTGAAGCTGGTGCTCATAGATATTTATTGCGGATAGAGACGTCAAATCCAGAACTTTATAAGAAACTACATCCGGCAGATCATGTTTTTAATGAAAGATTGAATTGTCTCACTGTTTTAAAGGAAATAGGATATCAGGTAGGTACGGGAGTAATGATAGGCCTGCCTGGACAGATGTTGGAAGATCTTGCAGATGACATTTTGTTCTTTAAAGATATGAATATTGACATGATAGGAATGGGGCCGTATATTGTGCATAATGATACTCCATTAGGAAAAAGTGTTGATGGCGATATAAGTAGCAAGAATTTTGAACTTGGATTGAAGATGATAGCATTGACCCGAATATATTTAGAGGACGTTAATATAGCGGCGACCACTGCCTTACAGGCATTAAAACCGATAGGAAGAGAGATGGGTTTGCAGTGCGGGGCAAATATCATTATGCCTAACATTACCCACACAAAATACCGAAAGTTTTATCAATTGTATGAAGACAAGCCCTGCCTTGATGAGAATGCCAGCCTTTGCCGGGACTGTTTGTCAGGGCGTATAGCTTCGATAGGTGAATCCATAGGTTTTAATGAATGGGGTGATTCACCGCATTATTTTAAAAATAGAATTCTTAAATAAAAAATTGATGTTATATTAGTGATTATGCCCAAAAAGAAATTAAATTCATCCAATGCCTTTAATGATTTGATGGCTGCGCTAAAGTCGGAATTTATAGATGGTCTTGTAGATGCTCAAAACGTGTTTCATTATCAGCGCGTTAAAACTTATTGGGAGGTTGGTAAAGATATTATCAATATTTCTGAGAGGTCGAACGGAGGATTATCTTTAGGTCCAAAACTTTACGGTCGAATAAGTGCCGAGATACAAAAACAGTTTAATCTAGATATCAAAAGTGATACTGTTAAAAAAATAGTTTATTTCAGCAGGAATTATAGGGAATTACCGAAGGAGAGCACGCTTACATTCTCGCATTATATAACATTGCTGAGAGTAAAAGACCCTGTTGAGCGTGCACGTATTGAAAATAGAGCTATAGATAAGAGCATGAAGATCGCCGATCTTAAGAATGAAATATATAAGCTCAATATCGGCCGTCACAAAGTTGACAATAATAATACAGAAACTATAGCGATCCAAAGAGGTGAACCGTACATTTATCGAGTGCACTCGGTGCGCGATATTTACGGGAAAATAGATTTTGTTATTGATTGCGGATTTAAAATAAGTGTTCCAGTTGAAGCTGGTGATCATAAGACTAAATTAGACTTTTTTAAAAGTAATACCTGTGTTGTTCGCGTTGAAAAAAAAGATGGGATTTATAATATAATTAGCGATGATGAACGAGGCAATAAAGTCTACACTTACTGTGCAAGAGTGATCCGTGTCGTTGATGGGGATACTCTGGATGTTAATATTGACGTAGGCTTTGGAATATGGCTTCATGAAAGGTTAAGATTGAAAAGTATCAATGCGCCTGAAGCAATGACCAATGCCGGTAAATATTCCAAACAGTTCCTGGCAAAATATTTATCAAAGTGCCCAAATATTATTATCCGCACGAGCAAAGAAGGTATGTACGGCCGGTGGTTGGCTGATGTTTTTGCTTTAAAGAACTGCATTGATCCGTATAAAATTGCAGCAGAGGGTGAGTATCTTAATCAGACCCTGCTTGATGAGGGACTGGCGGAGGTTTATAAATAGCTGTTATTATGTTTTTGTTTTAGGATTTGACTTGTCTGATATTGGTGATATGGTTAACGCTGTTGTTGATGTTGAAGCAGGTGTTATTGCCTTAGATGCTGAATTGCATTCTGATTTATAAGGTGTTCTGCTTCAAAAGGGCTCTTTGCGGAAAGACTTAGGGGCTGCGGATAGTCAAAATTATGTTATCTAGAACATTGACTTTTGAAGAAAAATATGTATAATCTCTGATAATTAAATTTTAGATGTCCTTCGCCATATGACGAAGTTGCTCTTTATAATTTATTCCCCTGTAGCTCAGTTGGTAGAGCGAGTGGCTGTTAACCACTATGTCCGAGGTTCGAGTCCTCGCGGGGGAGCCATTCACTACCATCCAGCGCACCATTGCTGGAGTGGTTAACAAATAGCCTTCTTTGAACTTCTTGTTCAAAGAGGGCTATTTTTATCTCTGTCGGCGCAAAAGTGACCTTTTCAACGAATTGCGCTATCTGTCGTTTTAACTCTTCTGGTTCTGCTGTACCACTAATCTCACTAAATTTTATTAAGCTTTGGTGCATTATTTTGGAATTTAATGACTTGGATTTAAGCTTATCGATCTCAAATCCGATATTTTCAATATTTAGCTCAAGGGTTGTTTTTTGTTCTTCAAGCTCATGAATCTTTTTATTAATAGTAGATACTTTAGCCAATCCTTTCCCAATTGCAGTTAAAATGTTATCAAGTTGATCATTGATAGGAGGTAGTTTTCGCTCAAGTGTACATTTTTCTTTCAATAAAGTTTTAAGAACTTTATCTGTGTCTTTATTGGCTTCACTGACAATTTCATCAATTCTATGTTTATCCTTAGCGATAATTTTGAGCTGATCAATAACAAAGGTTTCTAACTCTTCAGCAGGGGCATATCTCATGTTGCAATCAGTTTTGCCGTATCTGCTGTTACGTGTGCATTGGTAATATGGATGAAGCCTAGTTCGTCCTGTGCTGTATTTAGGGGTCATATAAGAGTCACAGCAGCCACATTTAACTAGTCCTTGAAGAATGTAAGTATGAATCTTTTTTTGTTTTGTGCGTTTAGGCGATTTTAAGTCAATCTTCTTTTGAACTTTATTCCAAGTTTCCATATCAATAATCTGGTCATGCTTCCCTTTGAAGGTTTTGTCTTTGTATGTTATTTGACCAATATAGAGAGGGCTAGTAAGTTTTTGTTTTACATTTGTAATAAAGAATTTTTTTCCGCCACGGATGATCCCTTTACGGTTGGATTTATATTCTTTAGTTCTATAGCCTTTATTGTTTAGGTAATCAACTACTGCTGTGATATTTTCAAGTTCTAGGTATTTTTTGAACATCATTTTTATAAGTTTTGATTCTTCTTTGTTAATTTTAAGCTGTCCGTTAACAAGTGTATATCCTAGCACTTGACCGCCGTTCCAAAGACCTTGTTCTGCCCGCCACGCCATTTTATCTTTTGTTCTTTTTGATGTTTGTTCACGTTCTAGTTCTGCAAAAATAAGCGTGATGTTAAGCATTGCTTTGCCCATAGGGGAAGAGGTATCAAAATTTTCTTCAAGGGAGATAAATTCTACATTAAATTTCTGAAATAGGCTGTTAAGCTTAAAGAAATCTTGAAGTGAGCGGGTTATTCTGTCTAGCTTTGTAACAATAATAGTATCAACTTTACTGCTTTTAATATCAGAAAGAAGTCTTTGAAGTTCAGGACGATCCATATTCTTTCCTGATTTTCCTTCTTCACGGTAATTATCTGCTATTTGCCATTTAGTGTCTTTACCCGACGTATTTCGATAATTAATGTAGGATTTTAATCTGCTTTCTTGCGTGTCTAATGATCCATCGCGAACTTCGCTTTGACGTTCAGTAGAAACACGAGCATATAAGGCACATAATTTAGTAGACATAAGAAATATCCTTTCTTTGTATAAAAAGGTGCGTTATTAATAGTAACTAGTATGATGAAAATATATTATCATTAATCCATATTAAAGGCAATAAGCATGTTGTATAAATTTAAAATAGCCGCAGTATTGTGGGTAG
>JAHJCZ010000080.1 GCA_018812705.1 Candidatus Omnitrophota bacterium | reverse complement strand
TAGTAACGTAAGTTACAGAGTCTTGATGATCCTTTCAATTGCTACGAGCATTGATGCCTTGGTTGTTGGATTAAGCCTGTCTTTCCTAAACGTATCAATTATTATGCCAGTAGTTATTATTGGTATAATTACTTTTGTAATGTCCTATGCAGGTTTTTTTATTGGCAATAAATTTGGTGAATTTTTTGAGAAGAAAATTGAGATAGTTGCGGGATTAATTCTGATTGGAATAGGTATCAAAATATTGTTTGGTCACTTGTTTGCTTGAAAAGTTAATTGTGCTGGCTGTTGTGAAATTATTAATTTGCAAATAATCTGAATGTATACTAATATTCATAAAGATAATAAAACAATACTTCAATTGCGAATTTAGGAGAAGAAATATGTCAGATATAAACGAAAATAAATGTCCAACTTGCCGTGAATCTTGTGGCGACAGTGGGCATCTATGCATGCCGATTGAAAAAGGTGACAGCCAATGTGATTGGTGTGGTTCTGTTATACCAAATCAAAGACATTTATGTGATGCAAAAGTGAAGGAATTATCATATATTTGTAATAGCTGTGGACGTACTGCAATTTCACCTGAAAATTTGTGCAAGCCGGAAAAGATTAAGTAATTTTTGCAAGATTGAATATTTTAAAAATGAATCGATAAAGCAAACTTGATCTTATGATTAACATACTTCAAAAATACCATCCAGTATCCCAAGCTTTTATAGCTGGCCTGTTCACATGGGTTGTTACAGCTTTAGGAGCAGCCACAGTTTTTGCTACAAAACAAGTAAATAGGAAAGTTTTAGATATAATGCTAGGTTTTGCAGGTGGTGTTATGATAGCGGCTAGTTATTGGTCTCTTCTTGCACCAGCTATTGAAATGTCTAAAGGAAAATCTTTGCCTGCATGGTTTCCTGCCGCAGCTGGATTTTTACTTGGTGGAATATTCTTAAGGCTTATAGATAAAATTCTGCCGCATCTTCATTTGGGATTCGAAATGGAGGATGCTGAAGGTATCAAAACGTCTTGGAAAAGAAGTACGCTCCTTGTTTTAGCTGTCACTTTGCACAATATTCCTGAAGGATTAGCGATTGGTGTTGCTTTTGGTGCAGTGGCCGCAGGATTACCATCAGCTACGATGTCTGGAGCTATTGCTTTAGCAATAGGCATAGGAATTCAAAACTTTCCTGAAGGATTTGCAATATCAGTGCCGTTGAGGCGTGATGGCATGACTCGAGCAAAAAGTTTTTGGTATGGTCAACTGTCAGGAGTTGTAGAGCCTATTTCTGCTGTTATTGGAGCAGCAGCTGTTCTTGTTGCAAAACCAATTTTGCCTTATGCTTTAGCATTCGCAGCAGGTGCTATGATATTTGTTGTGATTGAACAAGTTGTTCCTGAATCTCAGAAAGAGGGCAATACTGACCTGGCTACTATGGGTGCGATGCTAGGATTTGTAGTAATGATGATACTTGATGTTGCATTTGCGTAATAATTTCAAAATAATAATTTAAAAGGGGGGAATGTAAAATGGGCACTAAAGGAAGAGCGATAATCGAGTCATTTGGTATTAAGATACCGGAATTGATAACTCTTTTGAATAAGGCTTTTGCTGATGAATGGCTTGCATATTATCAGTATTGGTTGGGCGCAAAGGTTGCAGTTGGTATGCCGAGAGAAGCAGTTGTTGCGGAACTTTTGCAGCACTCAAATGATGAATTACGTCATGCGGGCATGGTTGCTGATAGGATTATTCAATTAGGTGGTACGCCATTGCTAGAACCAAAGGAATGGTATGATTTTACGAATTGTGGTTATGATAAGCCTGATAATCCAGATGTAAGAGTTCTTTTGGAACAAAACATAAAAGGTGAACAGTGTGCCATATCTGTATATGAAAATATTATGAAATAAACAAAAGATAAAGATTCTGTTACTTGCGATATGGCTTTGCAAATAATGACTGATGAAATTGAACATGAGGAAGACTTAGAAGCTATAAAAGAAGATATACGTATTATGTTTGGAAAACAATAAAATACATGTTTTTGCAAAGGAGTTGCTATGAATATTTTAACAGTTCATGGAAGTCCTGATACAGAAGGCAATAGCGCTAAGCTATTAACTGCTTGTATCAATGGAATGAAGAAAAGCCAAGAAGTAGAAATAGAATCTATCCAAGTTTATGATTACAAAATTGAAGCTGTTTGGAAAGACTATTTTGCTGATGTTATGAAAAAACAAACAGTTAAAATAAAAGATGATATGCCCTTACTCAAGAATAAAATGTTAAAAGCAGACATTATTTTATTAGCATCGCCAATTTATTGGTATCAGCTGTCGGGAAAATTAAAACTATTTGTCGATAGGTGGACGGATTTTATAAATCCAGATTTTAGCACGCAACTAAAGGGCAAGGGCTTAGCGCTTTTGAGCACTCATGGAGGATCCCATTTAATGAATGGCTCTGACTATCTGCAACTTGCTATGTGTGCAACTGCTGATTTTCTTGGCATGACATGGATGGGTGCGGTTGATTGCCGTGCAAAAATGCATGCAGAATGGGATGATGGCCTTTCTGTTGAACAGGCAAAACTGTTCGGTGAAAAATTGTCGAGGGGAGTTAATTTGATCGGACAGAAAGTTTTATAAAACCATTAATAAGAGAAAACATCTATGGCTCACATTGAATGTTCAAACTGTAAAGGTTTAAAAGCCTGCCGAAAAGAATTTATATCCTGGTTTTTTATAATTATTGGATTTGTCTCTACTGTAGCGTTACGTATCGTGACAGTTTTGATGAATCTTTCTCCTTTTTGGGGAAAACTTGCTTGGTATATCGGAGTTACAGGATTTTTTGCTTTTTTTATGTATAAATATAGAGTGTTTAAAGAAAGAAGCAAGTGGATCGATGATTCAAGATTGATTGAAAAGATTAATAAAGGATCAACTCTGACAGATGAGGATTATAAAATTCTTTCAGTTATTTTGTGCCAAATCAGATCGAACAAAGAAAGAGTGAACTTTTTGTTTATTTTTATAGCGTCTGGAGTGGCTCTTATTGCAGCAATATATTTTGATCTATTTGTAAGGTAGGCGAATCTTATATGCAAAACATTAACAAGAATATACGCAAATCAGCACATATTGTTGCACTATATCTATTAACTTTTGCGATAAACCTTATGGGGAGTTTTGCCATGGCAGAGCAATATAAAAAAGCTGTTTTTGCAGGCGGATGTTTTTGGTGCATGGAGTCACCTTTTGAAAAACTTGATGGAGTTTTTTCTGTTCTCTCCGGGTATACAGGAGGTTTAGGTAAAGATCCAACATATGAGAATTATGGACAAAAAGGACATTTAGAAGCCATTGAAGTGACGTATGATTCACAAAAGATCTCTTATGAACAGTTATTAGATGTATTTTGGAAACAGATCGATCCAACGGACGAAGGTGGTCAATTTGTTGATAGAGGAGTTTATTACAGTAGCGCAATATTTTATTCGAATGAAGAGGAAAACAAAATAGCCATACAATCAAAACAAAAGCTAGATTCATCAGGCAGATTTAATAAACCAGTTGTAACAAAAATTATTGAAGCTTCTCGATTTTATCATGCAGAAGATTACCATCAAGATTATTACAAGAAACACCCTATTCGCTATAAATATTATAGGTCTAGATCAGGTCGTGATAAATTTTTGGATAAAATTTGGAATAAGGATATTAATATGGAAAAGAGCCCCCATTTTAAAAGTAATTTTGTTAAGCTTTCCAAAAAAGAATTGCGATCAAAAATAACGCCATTGCAATATAAGGTTACCCAAGAAAATGGAACTGAGAAACCTTTCGATAATAAATATTGGGACAACAAAAAAGAAGGAATATATGTTGATATTCTTTCTGGAGACGTCCTTTTCAGTTCAAAAGATAAGTTCAAATCAGGGACAGGCTGGCCCAGTTTTACAAAGCCTTTGGAGCCAGTTAATATAGTAGAAAAAGAAGACAACTCTTTCTTTAGTAAGAGGGTGGAGGTTAGAAGTAAAAATGCTGATTCACATTTAGGTCACGTTTTTTCTGATGGTCCCCAGCCAACCGGATTAAGATATTGCATCAATTCAGCTGCTTTAAAATTTATTCCGAAGGATGAGTTGTCTGAAAAAGGTTATGAGGAATACTTGAAGCTATTTGATAATTAAATTCGATTGCTTGCTCTCAAATGTATTATTTTGTAATTGCTTTTAATTAAAAAATATTGATAAGTATTTGCATGGCATTGACAATCAAGCTAGGATATTCTATATTTGAACAAGTGAAACCTGAAATACGAGAAATAAACGTAGTTCAAAAAAATAAAGATGCTGCAAATTGTACTTAACAAGAAGAATTGCAGGTTAATAGAAAAATAATTAAAAGTGATTAAAAAAGCCCTGACAACATATGATATAGCAAAATATTGTGATGTTTCACCCAGAACCGTTGCTCAATGGATAAGTGAAGGTAAAATTAAAGCTTTTCGTACACCTGGCAATCATAATAGGGTAAAAGAAGATGATTTCCTTGTATTTCTAAAAGAACATAATATTCCTATTCCTGAGAATTTTGTTTCTCCGAATCATGATAATTTAAAAAAGAAGATACTTATTGTTGATGATGATAAGAATATGGCAAACTCCATAAAAAGAGTTCTAGCTATAGGCGATAATTACGAGATAGATATTGCACGTGATGGATTTGATGCAGGAAGGAAATTAATGCTTTTTAGGCCGGATATAGTGTTGCTAGATATTCGTATGCCTGGAATGGATGGATATGAAGTTGCTAGGAGGATAAGGGAAGTTCCTGAAAATGCAAATGTTAAAATTATAGCAATATCTGCTTTTTTTGAGGATGATGGAAAAGAAAGAATAATTTTATTAGGCGCCGATTGTTGTTTAGATAAGCCCTTTAATGAAGAAATTTTGTTGGAGAAAATTAGTTTCTTGAGCAAAAAAGGTTAAATAGTTAATAAAGCTATTATTAGCTAAAAAATGTCTCACTTTATAATTTTAATTATAAAATTAGAGTTTTTTTATAAGAATAT
>JAHJCZ010000079.1 GCA_018812705.1 Candidatus Omnitrophota bacterium | reverse complement strand
GATAAAAAAGGTTTTGTTATAATTTAGTGTTTTACAAGCGTATAAATATCGCTATAATATGTTCTATTATTAAGCCAAATAAATTAAGTTAATGGAAGGAGAGAACATGCTAGGTGTAGGAATTATTGGTTGTGGACATTGGGGGCCTAATCATATAAGAATTTTCTCTCAGTTATCGAGATCAAAAGCCTTGATATGCTCTGATCTTGATCAGAAAAGATTGGACGCAATGCAGGAAGTATATCCCGATATTAAGACTACTCTTGATTATAAAGATATTTTTAATGACCCTGGAGTTGATGCGGTTTGCATAGCGACTCCAACAAAAACACATTTTGCTATTGCTAAAGAAGCATTAGCGGCGGGAAAACATGTTCTGTGCGAAAAGCCTTTGTCTTTGGACCCGGATGAATGTTCTGAACTCAAAAGAATTGCAGACGAAGTTGGAAAGATACTTATTGTAGGCCATATATTTCTTTTCAACGCAGGCATAAATTGGTTAAAAGCTTATCTGAGATCAGGAGAGTTAGGTGTGATCCATTATGCGTATGCGACAAGAACAAATCTTGGGCCTTTCCGTTATGATGTAAATGCTTTGTGGGACCTTGCTCCGCATGATATTTCGATCTTTAATTATTTGTTCGATAGTTGTCCAGTCAACGTATCTGCCAGAGGCCACAAATGTCTGGGTACTTCTTTAGAGGATATTGCTTTTGCGTCTTTAGAATATCCGGGAAACATAATGGCGAATATTCATGTTAGCTGGGTGGACCCTAAAAAGGTTAGACAAATAACGATTGTTGGTGCTAAGAAAATGGTTGTTTGGGATGACCTTGATAATATAGGGCCGATTAAGCTTTATGATAAACATGTAGAGAAATCTGAAGCATTTTATCAGACTTATGGTGAGTTTCAGCTGTTATCAAAAGAAGGTAGTATTACTATTCCTAAGGTAGGCTTTTCAGAACCATTAAAAGCGCAGGGACAGTTTTTTATTGATTGTATTGAGAAAAAGGTTTCTCCTGAAATCGCCGATGCTTCTAAGGGCGGGGATGTTGTAAAGACATTATGTGCTTTGCAAAAATCTATTGAAAAAAAAGGCATTTCTATAGAGCTGAATTAGGAGTTTAGGGGAATAGGCGACGGTTAATAGTTCTGTTTTATTAATTTTTAATTTTATGCGGGTTCATATATGAAGAAAATTCTTGTTTGTCCCATAGCTTTTAATGAAAATGTTAAACTGAAGAACGTCATTGAAAGATTCTTAAAGTGTTCTGCGAGAAATAAGGTTGATTATCTTGTCGTGGATGATTGCAGCGATGATGGTACTAGTGAGTTGATTAGCAGCTACTTGGATCAAGGTGTCATGACAATAAGGCATAAGCAGAGACAAGGTGTTGGCTTTGGTATTAGGACAGCTATTAAGTTTGCAAGAGAAAAGGGATATGAAGTCCTTGTTATAATGGCAGGCAATGATAAAGATGACCCTCAACAGATCTCTAATTTAATAGATCCAATATTGAATGAAGGATATGATTTTATTCAGGGTTCCCGCTATGTAGGAAAAAATGGCGTGGGTGGCGATATGCCTTTTTATAGAAAGCTTGCTACAAAGGCTCACCCGATCCTAATGTCGATCATAACGAGAAGTAAGGTTACTGATTCCACTAACGGTTTTAGAGCTTTTAAATTATCGATCTTCGATAATGCTAATATTGATATTGATCAGCCCTGGCTGGATAAGTATGAGCTAGAGCCATATTTGTTGTATAAAGCTATAAAACTTGGTTACAGATTCAAAGAAGCTAGTGTTACAAAAATATATCCTTCAAGAAAATTGGGATATACAAAAATGAGGCCTGTTACAGGATGGTGGAGTATTGTGAGGCCTTTGATATTTTTAGGGCTTGGTATAAAAAAGTAAACAATTAACCTTTTATGGAGGAGTTAGGAAATGGTAAAGAAAGGTCTTTTAGTTCTGTTAGCAATGGTTTTAGTTGGCTGTACTTATCAGGGTGAAAAATTAAGTTCTTATTTTGAAAATCCAAGAAGCATTATTAAAGACCCTCATTTTACTAATTATAAAGCAAAAAGAGATGCTCTTGAAAGTCAATATTTGCAAAAAGAAATTTCTTATGCAGATTATTCAGAGGGAATGGATGCATTAGATGAATCTTATGCGAAAGAAGTCCAGGAAAGAGACGCAAAGATCTCATACAAATAAAGCCTGCTAAACTCCTTGCGAGAATGTCAATGGACAGGCTCTTAGGTATCTAGTAAAGGATTTCGGACGGCAAGCACGTTATTCTTGGACGTGTTATTCCGACAGGTATATATCGAGGTAATAAAATAATATGAAACTTTACGGCAAAAATACTGTTATGGAGAGGCTAAGGGTCGATCCAAAAAGCATTCAAAAGATATTTGTTGAAGAAGCGTATAAGGGAACTGGCAATATACAGAAGAAAGCAAGGCAGTGGGGTGTGCCTGTTTATGTTATTGGTTCATCAAAGATGCTCAAGATAGCGAGGAATAAGAATACTCAAGGGGTTCTTGCTGATGTTGGAGAGTATGCTTATATAGATTATGATGAGTTGCTTGAAAATGCCCTTAAAAAAAGAAGGTGTTTGGTCTTTTTAGACGGGCTTACTGATCCTCAGAATTTGGGAGCGATCATCAGGAGCTTGGCCTGTTTTGGAAAGTTTTCAGTTGTGCTTCCGACGCATGACTCAGTAAGCATTACAGAGACAGTTTTGAGAGTTGCCTCAGGTGGGGACAATTATGTTCAGGTATCAATGGTAGCTAACTTAAGCAATGCCATAAAAAAAGCAAAAGATGCAAGGTTTAATATTGTCGGATCTACTGTAATAGGAGGAGAGCCTTTAGATGAGGTTAAATTTGACTTTCCTCTTGGGATTGTTATTGGATCTGAACAAAAAGGCATAAGAGAAAGAGTGCAAGATCTTTTAGATATCAAAGTAACCATTCCAATGGCAGCTGAAACATTATCTTTTAATGCTGCACATGCAACAACGGTGTTATGTTATGAAATCACAAAACAACAAAAGAATTACAAAAAACAGCAAACAACAAGCTGATCTAAGTGCAATAAATTTATTCGCAGAAGCTGGGTTGTTGAAGAAGATCAAGCGAAGTGGCTGGTGGGTTGCAGGTATAAAAGACCCAGAAAGCGTTGCTGATCATTCTTTTAGGTGCGCAATAATCGCATATTATATGGCACATTTAGAAAATGTTGACCCATATAAAACTCTCACTATGGCTTTATTCAATGATATTCATGAGTCGCGAATAAATGATCTCCACAAGATGGGGCATTATTATATTGATTTTAAGGAAGCGGAGAAGAAGGTTTTTAAGGATCAGGTTAAGGATTTAGATCCTAGGGTAAAAAAAGAGATGGAAACATTCCGCAATGAGTATGATGAGCAGATAACAAAAGAGAGTATTGTCGCTCGTGATGCCGATATTTTAGAG
>JAHJCZ010000078.1 GCA_018812705.1 Candidatus Omnitrophota bacterium | reverse complement strand
CTTCTAAAATAAACACGCGAAACAGCTGTCGAAGTTGAATCCAATACTGCAAGAATTCTGACAGCCTTAATTCAGGTATCCACCAAATCATTTGTCGTCCCAAAAAATTATCACGCATTTTGTCAATCGCGAATAGACTCTCTTTTTTCCAGTCATTACCAACAAAATCTATAGACAAAATATCAAAAGATTCTTTTAAAATTTTTCGCAGCTGTAGTACGGGAGAAAAATCCTGTTCATCGATAATCTCAAAATGTTTAAAAGACTGAAATTCATAAGTGTTAGCCTTAGCGAATAAGTATGCCCTTGCCGCTGTTAAAATATTTTTTTCCCTATAAGCCACAATGATAAGATCTGAACGGTCTTTGGAAAGCAAAGAATCTCTTAAAACATCTAAACTTTCTGTCAAATTTAGTTGAATTGGTGTCTCAAATTCGACACCGAGCACATCTCTCCATGCATCAGATGAATCATAAATATCCTTATTTATCTCCAATCCTGTCCCGCTCATTCCATGTTCTTCAGAATATTGTTTTAAAAGTTGTATCTCAGGATCACTCACTCTAAGTACCAAATTAGTAGAAAACTGAACAACAGGATTTACTTGAGCCTGGATCCGACCATTTTTCGTCCTATCACCTAAAAATATCCAATTCCCGTATACAGCTCTCCCTGCTGTTTCTTTATCCCCTGGGAGGGATAATAATGTCGGATCTAAACTTTCTTGGTTTTTTATTGTAGTAAGAAGCGCAACGTCGGGTTTTGCCAAATAGCCAAAATCCTGAAAATATAACGCATGAATGGCATACAAAATTCTTTCCTCTTTCGATAAAGCTTTTGAGTGGCGCAATAACATAAGCATTCTAATCGCTTGCCGAGGATTCCCTCCAGACCAAGCACTAGCTTCGTTAATATATTCTTTCGAAGCTTTTGCATACACACCCATCCGGAGTTGTAAAATTTTAATTAATTTTTCACTCGATAAAAAAGGGATAAAAAGCTGCGCCCCTTTTTCACCTGCAAATAATGGGTCATAAAGATGTATTGCATTTACTTCAAAGAGTGTCTTAAATTTCTTCAATAAATTCAAAGGCATTCTCAAATCATGAAAGGCAGCACTATTAAATTCAAATTTATCAATTCCCGAAGCAAAAAAACAGACTTGTTGTTTGCTATTAGCAATTACCAGATTGATTATTTCCTCACAAGCTTTCTCAATATAGCCTTTAGGATCCATCATTCTTTCTTGGACAGCCCTCCTTTTAATAAACAATTCGCGATCAATTTCAGTGGGGTTCAGAATTCCTAAAAACTCTTTCCACTGATTCTTGGATAAATCTGCCAATTCCTTAGGTAAATTTAAACTATTTAAATCAATCGCAGCCCTTAAAGCGTACTGAATCAATTCTGATAAAATGATTCTCCAAAAATCTCCGGATGCGAGATTATCACCGTCGCGATCAAAATGGAATTCAATATCGGGATTCTTTTTTGAAGCAGCCCAGGCAACCCGTATTGCCGTTGATTTTCCAGATCCTATCTGTCCCCCCAAATAAATAGGGTGATCCGCATTTTGAATCCATGCTATCATTTGAGAGTGTACTTGTTCATAAACTGGAACATACAAATTACTCAATTCCCATTCTGATTCTAATGGAACTCCTAAATCAAAATTAATTCCATACTGATTCCTCTTCATTATCCTCTTCCTTGCCTACGCATATTTTCAACAGATTTTGTAAAATCTAATCCAGCTACCTTTTCCAACCACTTTGACCAAAAATCAATTGTGGCACTCAAAGGTTTTTCCTCTGGCGGATTAACTCTTATCCTACTAGGTAGCAAAACGGCATCGCCAACAATCAAAGCCTCTCCAATATCCATTATAGGTAAAACATCCATTAAGCCCTCAAAACTTTCCGGCATAAGTTTTTTTACCGTAGACTGGTCACTGGCATTAGAAAGACGCAAGGCTATTACATTATTACACTGACTTAAAATAGTTTCACTCACATCCGAAGGTCTTTGACTAACAACCAACAATGCAACACCATACTTACGTCCTTCTTTAGCGATTTTCTCAAATGCTTCAATTGCCCTTGTTTCAACAGGATTTTGGCCTTCTTTTTTTGGCAAATATAAATGCGCTTCATCACAAACAAAAGCCAATGGGCGACGTTTATCATGATCTGTCCAAAATTGAATTTGATATATGATCCTTGCGACCAATCCAACTATTACCGGTAAAATATCTGCCGGAACCTCCGAAAAATTAATCACTTTAATTTGTGATTTCTCCAAAGAGTAATCCAACAATCTTTTTGCCATTCGCGCCATAGATTCATATTGATTTTCTGGCTCCGGAGATTGAAGGAGAAAGCCATATCGCTTGTCATTCAATTTACTTCTAATCCGTGTCAATAATCGACTAAATTGACCAAAAAATTTTCCCTGTTTAAGACCCCTTGCGCCTTGATCCATCTCTTCGTTTAAATCGTTAAGCGTACTAAGCACACTGTCTAAAGAAAAAGGGATTGGACTATCTATTGTAAAAGCAGCTAAAACGTCTTCTTTATTAAGTTTTATCAGTGTTTGTTTCTTTTGCTCAACCACTGCATCTTGAAACACCATTACCTGATTATGTGCACTGAATTCACTACGATCAATAAACATAGATTGCATTTCTTCAGTATTCAACATCCAATATGGAAGGTAGAGTAAATCATCTGATGTTGTCCCAATCTCTTCGGGGCCAGGAATCCTAAAATGTTTTGCATAACTCAGTTCTCTATATTCACCATGCAAATCAAAAACGATAATATTGGCTGTCGGTAATTTAGCAGCTCTTTCCAAAATTGAGGCAACAGTCCAAGACTTACCGGAACCTGTACTTCCCAAAAGAGCCGCATGCCTTTGGAAAAATTTATTACCATCAAGATAAGCTATAGCAGATTCATTAAGAGAATATTTACCTAACTGCAAAGAATGTTCTTTATCGCATGCACCAGATAGCACACTCATGAAATTTTCAAGTTGGGCATCTTGCAATACATAGCATTCCGCATCAATATCAGGAACCTGAACTAAAGAGCGAGAAAATTCGTTAATTTTTTTACTAGCCACCCATCTAACCGTTCCAACTAAAGTTAACCTAACAGTATTAACGACACACTCTTCTGGCAACATTTCATCTGAACTTTCCGGATCGATCTCTGTTAATTGTGCTACAGACTTTATCACTTTTTCAATAATTCCTATAAGCCACGCATCAGAAGCCCCAGTTAATTTCAAGGCCACTAATTGACCAACACGAGCTCTTCTTAAATTTTCTTCCGTCTTAACATGCACAGATACTCTTCGAGTGTCAACTTCACGTACTTGTCCTAAAATATGCGCTTCTTGATCAAAATTAAAAATATCCATTTTAACCTCCTAATATTTGTTTTGTAAACACTTTGCAGTCCCAAATTTGTTCATCTACATATAACCAATCCTTGAAACAGGAATTAAAGATACGTGTCCCATTATTGTTTTCTTTTTGATTTTTACAAATCAACCAAAGATTTTTGCAATCTTTCAATATTTTCTCAATACGGTCATTACTATCACGAGTTATTATCAATCCATGACATTGTTGATCTTTTAATTTATACAATAATTTCGTATTTACAATTTGTGTATCATTAAATCCGAAGCCAATAAATAAAAAAGCGCTGTGGTTGTTCACAGCCGCATCATATCGGCCAAAAAGCTCATTCCGATTATCATTAATGTGCTTATGCTTAACCATTCCGGGTGTGATCATCAAACGCTCAACACAACAAGGCTTCCGATGAATCCAAGAATTATTTT
>JAHJCZ010000077.1 GCA_018812705.1 Candidatus Omnitrophota bacterium | reverse complement strand
TGTAGCTTACGTTACTGTCTGACCTTTCAAAAGCATCTATCTTTCCAGCTTCCATTATCATTTTTACTCCAACCAAACTAAGCAATCCAAAGGCCAGCCAGTGATCTATGCCCTCTATCATATGTACAAAACTTCTGCCACCAAGCCATCCAACAATTGGCATGATCATCTGAAATACCCCAAAGCTTAACCCAAACTTCAAAGCATTTTTGATCTTCTGTTTTTTTATTATTACTCCACTAGCTATAGAAACTGCAAATGCATCCATAGATAATGAAAGTGCTATTAAAATTGTTGTTAAAAGATTCATGTTCGTTGAAATTTATTTGTAAAATTATCTCTTAAAAATGCTTTTTAATGAACCTATCAATGCTCACTTCCTTTTCTAAAGATTGCACTCCCACTAAATATTCAGCCATTTGATTTGAATAAAAAGGTCCCAAAATCAATCCTTTTGATGCCAAACCATTAAATATAGCTACGGAGTTGAATTCAGGATGCCTGCCCATTGCAGGGTTCAAATCCTTCATAATAGGCCTTACTCCTGCCATATGTTCAGCAACCTCAAAGGAAGCTTTAATAAAAACACCAATTTCCCTTAGGATCTCTTCTTTTGCTTCATCAGTTGCTTTGCAATCAAATTTATCCCACGAGTATGTGGATCCGACCGTATACTTTCCATCACCAATAGGTATGCACCATTTACCGCAGCTAATAACTGCGTCTGGAAGGAAAGAATCTTTATTTGATACTGTTAATATCTCTCCTTTTGCGTGATTATAAGGAAGCCAAGAAAACCAAGGATTATCCTGAGCTTGATAACCTTCACAAAAAACAACGCACCCGAAAGATTCACCTTTCCATTCAACAAAATCCTCTTTAATTTTCAAGTCATCATAGTCAAAACGTTCAGAAACCAACAAATTATTGATTTTAAAATAATCCGTAAAACAATTCAAGAGATCGAGTTTTCGACAATATCCACCCTGCTGAATAACAAAGCTTCCCTTTTCATCATTAAGTGAATCTTCATATGTTCCTGGATCCTGTTTTTTTCCATAATATTTCTTAAGATGCGTTTGTTGGCTTTTTTTCTCCCATTCATCCAGTTCTTGCTCGGAATTGAACAATCTAATAATATCTTTTGATTCAAAGAACTTTTTTTTAAAATGTCTTTCAAGCTCATGATAGACTTCTTTCGCGTAAGGCAAAAGCTCTTCACATCTTTGAGATAAAACCAGTCTCTTACCTGTAATAGGATTTATCATCCCTGCCGCAGCTAAAGATGAACAATTTTTATGGTTTTGATCAACAATAATAATTGATTTATTGCGCTTCAATAAATTCCACGATAAAAAACTACCAGCCAATCCTTGCCCAACAATAAGATAATCTTTGATCATTCTTCCCTTAAAAAACTCTTTTTTCTATTCCAATCAAAATCGGAGGGTTGTTATCTTGATTAGTAAACTCCAAATGAAAAACATTATACTTCTGCTTATCCAATTTTGCAGAATAAGCACACACTTCTTCTTTTTCATAAGTGCCTGTTGGATGCCCATAATATACCACTAGTAATATTAGGCCTCCTTCAACAAGCAGATCTAAAGATTTTTTGATAGCTAAGATCGTAGTTTCAGCCTTTGTTGAAATCTTCTTATCACTTCCAGGCAGATACCCTAAATTAAACACAACAACTTTTACTTTTTCTTTCACATATTTATCTATAAATTCATGCCCATCATGAACGATCTCAACACTATTAGAAATATTGTTGTTTTCTAAAAGTCTCTTAGTATTCTCGATCGCTTTATCTTGGATATCAAAGCTATATACCTTCCCTTTGCATCCAACAATATTCGCTAAAAATAATGTATCATTTCCATTGCCAGATGTAGCATCAACAGCAATATCTCCCTCAGTTAGCTTTTGAGAAATGATCATTTTTGCAATATTTAATGATCTATTAAGAAATTCTGATGTGTTAAACATAATTAATTTGAAATTAAAACTTTAAAGCAAAGCCATTAAATTTGTTACAAGACCATCTTCACTCCTTCAACTTTCAAAAGTTCAGAGTTAACTTGTCGCATCTCCTCCTTAGACTTAATATTAATATCTACGCCAAAGCTTAAGTACTTACCTTTTCTAGACTGGTTCCCTTCCTGAAGGGCGTTTAATACCTCAAACTTTTGAAGAACTGTTTCAATAACTTTATCTATGTTAGGAATGTCAACAGCAATTATTCTATAGTGACATGCTATAGGAAATTGCAGTTCTTGGTTTGAAGTCTTTTTATTTGACATTATGCTGCATCCTGTAGTAATTCAATTTTATATCCATCAGGATCTTCAATAAATGCTATCACTGTAGACCTATGCTTCATCGGCCCAGGTTCGCGAACTACTTTCCCGGCATTTTTCTTAATAAGGTCACATGCTTTATATACATCCTCAACGCCAATAGCAATATGACCAAAAGCAGTTCCCATGTTATATTCCTTAGTATCCCAATTAAATGTCAACTCTAAAGCCGTAGCATTTGATTCATCTTCATATCCTAAAAACACTAAAGTAAACCTGCCTTCAGGAAAACTCCGTCTTCCTTAAAACCTTCATTCCAAGCATGTTAGTATAAAATTTGACCGATCTTTAAAGGTCTGTTCCTCTGATCATCACATGTAAGATTCTCATATGCTTCTCCCCCTTTTAATAATTGCAGACATTATACTTCAAGGCAATTGTATTTACAATAGGCCCTTACTGTTTAATATCATTTAAGTATTGAGCTTGCTAATGCAATTAAGTATAATTAACCAAATTAAACAATAGTCCAAAATTAAACAATGCTAAAACTAAAGACCATTTCAATAAAAACGCAGCTTTACATGTTTCTTTTTTCTTTTCTTGCTTTTATTTCTTTTCAAGAGCGATCCTTAAATTCAATATCAAAAGGGATTATTGCCGTTGCAGTAGCAGTCCTGTTAGATTCCTCGATAATTTATATTAGAGAAAAGCGACTAAGAATCACAGAAAGTTCTATTATAACCGGTTTGATAATAGGATTTGTTCTTTCAACTGACATGATCTGGTGGGTATTTGTTCTTTCCTCGTTCATAGCAATTATGTCAAAACATATAATACGCTATAAAAATAAACACATATTTAATCCAGCAGCAGCTGGGATCTTTTCCACTATTTTAATTACGAATGGATACACTCAATGGAAAGGTGCTTATGATTTAGCTATAATCATTCCATTTGGATTGTATTTTGCATTTAAAATAAAAAAGCTGTTGTTGGTTTTTATTTATTTCATTATTTCTCTTCTTTTCTACTCTGTTGAAACTAATTTCGATCAAGCTTCGGCCATAGACTTAATACTTTATGCAAATTATTTCTTCATGCTAATAATGCTTACTGAGCCAAAAACAACACCTTATAAAAAGAAACTAACGGTAATTGTCTCAGCAGTTATTGCAATATCGTCATTTCTCCTTTACTTAATGAATTTTCCTTATGACGCAATCCTGCCTGCTCTGTTAATTGGTAATTTAGTATTTTGGATATTGAACCACCTGAAGAAGTGATTTAGGACAGATGCATATCTATAAAGCATTGAATCTTTTTTATTGTACTCTGGATAAACAGTATAAACTGTTTGAATATTTGGAATGGGTACTACTCTTGTTTAGAACTTTCGGGAAATATAAAGTTTTCAACTTGTCTAATTTAAATTACCAGTTCCCGCCGGCTTGAAGCTCTAATTTATAAAACGCAGCACTATGTGTATTAATGATCTCACTATTGCCCGCAGCATCAACAACTTTTATAAGGCAATCTTTGCATTCTGTAACTTCAAGATTTGGGATTTCTTTCAAATTCCCGCCTTCTGACACTGTAATTTTAATTTTCTTTCCAATAATTTCTGCAAGCATATTTCCTTCCTTTAAAGATATTTGAAAGATTAGATCAGTTTTTCAATAGATCTTCAACAACACTCATAAATTCTTGCTTTTCAACATATCCATCATAATCAGTATTTACAAGGTCAAGGTTAAATGCATCTTTGGGATATGCGCTTAAAAAATATACTTTAGTTTCTGGAAATCTGTCTTTTATCCTATTAGATGCGTGAATTCCGGCGTTCCTGTAGTCCATTTTTATATCCAAGAAAGCGACATCTGGATGCAAGGTATAAGCCTTGATTATTGCTTCTTGACTATTACGGGCAATGGCGACCACATTATGACCTAGCATCTCAATTACAGTCTTATATAGTTGTACTGAATCTTCATCATCATCAGCAATAAGAACTCGTTTCATCATAGTTTCTCTTTCTTGCAAACAAACATTCTCTACTTCCATAATTATTTTTATACTCCTTTTTGTTCTTTTGTCAATTTATAAAAGGGTCCTCTCCACTTATTTCTACAATCATCCAATGTTTTTTATAATTCCTGAAAATAAACTCTGTGGCCCCAGAAAGAATGTCGACATTAGCACTTGCATACTTATTGCGTTTCTTATTCCATTTGAATTTAACAGTCAATGTGTCATCTTTCCTATCAGCGGAATAAGTCACAGCACTAAACTCTAGAACATGCTCAGCTGCTGCTGATCTAGAAACATTACTTAAATATTCATATTTGTTTGGAGTAAAATCATTTGATATGTAAGCATCAAGATCACCAGGTATATAGTTCTTATAGTTGTTTAGCATTTCATTTACTATATTTTGAGCCTCATAGTGGTTTTGACTATCTGTGGGCTCTTTTTCAAGCCAGGCACATCCAGTTATTATTGCCATAAAACAAATAACTAATATTATTTTTTTCATAATTTCCAATAATTAAATGTGATTTTGTTTATAAAATTCAATTCATTGCCAACAGTTTACACAAAGTGTTTTTTTTAGTCAACATAAATCTAGTTATTCTATAAATCTACTCTATTTTTAATTTGATATTTAAATCATTAATGCTATAATGACCCAAAATTATATGAATATGGTTTTTATAGGAGAATATAAATGTCTGAAAATAAAGATCTGGCCCTTATCTTATCAAAATGTGATGAGCACAACCAAGGCAAAATATGCCAAATAAGCAACAATAAAATATTAGCAACAATTGCAAAAAGAATTGAGCTATGTAACCCTAAGAATCTTTTTATCCATACAGGAAGCGACGCAGACTGCGAACATATCAAAAAGATGTCTCTAGCAACCGGCGAGGAGCAAAAACTGAAAATGGAAGGACACACTATCCATTTTGATCCTCCTGCAGAACAAGGTCGTATAGTAAAACAAACTTATGCAATAGAAGATGAAGGTGTTTACACAAGCAGTCTTTCCAAAGCTATGCCCAGAGCAGAAGCTAGTGTTCTAATTGAGAACAATATGAGAAACATTATGGATGGCAGAACTATGATAGTAGGTTTTTATATTAGAGGGCCTATAGGCGCTCCTACATCATATGCTTCACTAACTTTTTCTGACTCTTGGTATCTTGCACATCAGCAAAATAATCTTTATAGAAAAAATCCAGCATATTTTGAAAAACAGGTAGAGCTCATCGGATTTTTCTTTACTAACACTCACAGCAAGGGTTCTTTAAGTACAAAAGATGCTTATGTTTTAACAGATAGAAAGAACAAGGAAACATGGGCATGGAATGTTTCTTATCTGGGCAATTGTGCATTGATCAAAAAGGGTCATCATAGACTTGCAAATGATGATGCCATATACAATCATAGAGGCGAAAGACTTTCAGAACACATGTTCATTACAGGCATTAAAACGAAAGACGGTTCAATTATCTGGATCGATGGGGCAGCTCCAAGCGGATGCGGCAAAACCACAACAGCAATGGCTGGTGACGTATTTATTGGGGACGATCTTGCTCAGATATGGATTGATGCTAATGGAACCATCCGATCAACAAATCCTGAAATCGGTATTTTTGGTATTATTCAAGATGTAAATATTGAAGGCGATCCTCTTTTAATGGAAAGATTAAGAAATCCTGGCTCAGATGTTATTTGGACAAATGTGCTTCTTGCCAATGGCATTCCTTATTGGGAAGGCAGCCACGAAAATATCCCCGATAGCGGAATTAATCACCAAGGTGAATGGACTAAAGGCAAAACTGATGCTAATGGCAAAATCATCCCAATTTCACATCCAAATTCAAGATGCACAATACGAAGCAATCAATTGAGCAATTTTGATGAAGAATCTGCAAACGATCCCAAGGGAGTTGAAACCAAGGTTTTTACTTACAGTGGCCGAGATTCTGATACTATGCCTCCTGTTATTGCTGCGTTAACTCCTGAGGAAGGAGTTATTTTCGGTGCTGACATTGCATCTGCATCTACGGCTACTGAAGTTGGCGCAAAAGGTAACGTCACACGATCCCCTTGGGCAAATGCTCCATTCTTCCTTGGCGCGCTTGGAGATTACATGGATGGACAATTTAAATTTTTCACTAATCCAAAGCTTAAAAACAAACCAGTGCTTGCATCGCTTAACTACTTTCTAACTGATGCATCACGAGGTGGTGAAACAAACAAACTTCTTGGTGAAAAAAGAGACGTAAAGGTTTGGCTAGCTTGGTTAGCAAAATTAGCAAATAATGAAGTAACTGGAATTAAAACTATTTTGGGAATTATTCCTACTTTCGAAGAAATAAACTCTATTTTTGAAGAAATTATTCCTAACAAAGGCTACACAAAAGAATTGTACAATAAGCAATTCTCTTTATATGTTGATAATATTATATCGAGAATTGATATGCAGGTTGAAGCATACAAGAAAGAAATAAAAATCCCTGATATTTACTTTGAAACGCAAGCTAAAAAGAAAGCCAGATTAGAAGAGCTCAGATCAGCCAAAGGTGCCATTGTTGCACCAGACCAGTTGATAAATTCATAGTTACAAAT
>JAHJCZ010000076.1 GCA_018812705.1 Candidatus Omnitrophota bacterium | reverse complement strand
TGGCCCAGCATCTCCTGAACAGAGCGAAGATCAGCCCCGTGTTCGAGCAAATGTGTCGCAAATGAATGCCTTAAAGTATGCGGCTTTATTTCTCTTTTGATCTTGGCTTTTTTCGCATACTGCTTGATTATTTTCCAAATACTCTGCCGGCTTATTTGTTTCCCTAAACGGCTCAAAAAAAGAACTAGCGTCATGTTCTTTTTTGCTAATTTTGGACGTACTGAAAGGCAATATTTTTCTACTGCCGCACGTGACTTTTTTCCTATTGGGATTATCCTTTCTTTTCGTCCTTTTCCTATACATCTAACATAACCGACTTCAAAATTCACATTATCGACCTTAAGATTTACCAGTTCGGAAACTCTCATGCCGCTTGCATAAAAAAGTTCAATTATTGCATTATCTCTTATAGCTTGCCAACCTCGTCCCTTTGATGCATTTATCATTGCCTCTACCTCTAATGCGCTTAAAACCTCAGGAACTTTTTTCCACAGCCTTGGAGTATCGATCAGGTCAGAAGGATCTTCTTTCGCAAGTCTTTCACGGACCAAAAACCTATGAAATGTTTTAATAGCAGCTAGATTCCTACTAATAGAACTTGCACAAAGCCCTTTTTGTTTCTGAGAGAACATATAATCAGTAATGTGTCCTCTTTTTACACTTTGCGCGTCATCAACACCCTTCTCTTTAGAAAATTCTGCATATTTGGTCAGATCTCTTCTATAAGCTAGAAGCGTATTGTTAGCTAGCCCTCTTTCAACAGATAGGTAATTTATAAATTCATCAATATTGTTTTGCATATCTTTTTTTCAAACTATTATTTTTGAATATAGAACGTCTCCATCGCATCCGGGTTCATCTCTCTCGTTAATTTTTTACCATTTCTATCAATTCGTCGTTTTAACCTCTCAATACTTATCATTTGAAAAGGCTTATCGAGCTCCGTTCTTACTCTTTTTGTTTCAAGAATATATTCATTAAGCACAATTCTTTTCTCTTCAACGATCCATCTCTGCATTTCAGTCAAATTAACAAGCATTTGATCTACAAGATATTTTATTTTTTTTTCGTTGGAATTGTCTCCCAGGCCTTGAACAAAATCCCTTCTCCATACCCTGTACAAAGAATAATGCTTCGAGTATCTATCTTTGGCAGTGACAGTTGCGGGCCCATAATCTATAGGATCAAGAACAGGAATAAATTCATGACTGGAACTTTTATCTTTTTTCTTTCTAGTGAATTTTTGTTTCAAAGGCTGACATCCAGCTGAAAGAACAACAACTATTAACAAACAACTTATAACCGGCAATACCTTGACTACTTCTTTATTAGCTTGAGTTCTAAGCATTTAGCATCTCCCTAAATTGTTTTTCATCTATTATTTTTATATTAAGTTCCAAAGCTTTTTTATATTTTGACCCGGGTGAATCTCCTATAACCATAAAATCCGTGTTTTTGCTTACAGTTGAAACCACTGACCCGCCCATTTCTTTGACCAAATTCCTGGCAGAACTTCTGGTCAACGTTTTCAACTCCCCTGTAAAAACAAATTTTTTATTTTCAAATATCTTAAGTCCCTGCTTCTTTTTAGGCTCAACCATTTTTAGCCCAGCTTCTTTCAATTTATCTATCGTTCTCTTAACAGCTCCCCGATTAAAATAAACAACAACAGATTCAGCCATGACACTGCCTATCTCATGAATGCCTGTCAGCTCATCTATACCTGCCTTCATCAAAGAATCAATATCAACAAAGTTCTCTGCAAGCGTTAAGGCAGCCTTTTCGCCAATATTCGCTATTCCAAAACCATAAAGGATCCTAGACAATGGCTGTTCTTTGCTCTTAGTTATTGCATCAATAAGATTGTCAGCTTTTTTATCCTTGAATAATTCCAGGGTTAAAAGATCTTCACGCTTTAAAAAATAAATATCTGCGATATCGCCAAGTTTTGACTCAGCCAAAAGCTGATTAACGACCGCCTCTCCCATGCCTTCAATATCCATTGCACCTCTAGAAGAAAAGTGAAGAATGCTCCTTTCAAGTTGTTTAGCGCAACTTGGATTAATGCATTTTAACGCGACATTATCTTTCTGCTTAACGATCTTTGATCCACATGCGGGACAATTTACTGGAGCTTTAAATACTTCTTTTGCTGGCCCTTCTGTCGACTCAACAACTTTAACGATCTTTGGTATAACATCCCCCGCACGCTCGATCAAAACCCTATCGCCTTGCTTGATCTGCAATCTTTCCACTTCATCAAAATTATGCAATGTTGCCCTAGATATTACAACACCGGCGCATTCAACAGGTTCAAGTTCTGCGACTGGCGTTAAAACTCCTGTTCGGCCTACTTGAACAACTATTCTTTCAACTCTTGTAGTCGCTTGAAAAGCCGGGAACTTATAAGCTACTGCCCATCGTGGACTTTTTTGAGTTTCACCTAACTTCTGCTGGCTCAGTAAAGAGTTGACCTTTATCACTACTCCGTCAACTTCATAAGGCAAGCCATCTCTCTTCTCTTGGAAATCAAGGCAATACTTGATGACTTCATCAATATCCTTACATAGCTTACTGGTATTCTGTACGCTAAAACCCCAATCTTTTGCTAACTTCAAAAATTCCCATTGCGAAATACATTCTTTTCCGCCTTCTATAGCTCCATAAGAGTGGATAAAGTAATTTAACTTCCGCTCTGCGGTTATTCTGGAATCCAGGAGTTTAACTGAACCACTTGTTGCATTTCTGGGATTTGCAAAGATCTCTTGCCCATCTTTCTTCCTGTTATTATTAAGGCTATCAAAATCTTTTCTGCTCATATATACTTCGCCGCGAACATCCAGCAAAGAAGGAAGCACTTCAGACCTTTTTTTATAAAGCTTTAAAGGTATTGATCTAACGGTCCTCAGATTATTAGTGATATTCTCCCCTGAAGTTCCATCTCCTCTAGTTGCCCCTAAAATGAATTCACCGTTCTCGTAGGTCAATGATGCGCTGATACCGTCTATTTTAAGCTCGACAGTATATTCACATATTGCTTCATTCAAACCTTTTAGAACACGCTGGTCCCAAGCCCTAATTTCATCGACAGAATATGTATTATCAAGAGAATACATTTTAACTTTATGAATAACCGTATCTGCACTTGCAGGCAATTTAGAACCAATTCTCTGGCTGGGGGAATTAATATCTAAAAATTCAGGAAAAAGGGTTTCAATATCTACAAGCCCTTTTAAAAGGTCATCATATTCTTTATCAGAAATACTTGGCTCACTAAGGACATAATACTTATGATTATGCTTGTTTAACTCATCTGAGAGATATTCTATTCTTTTTTTTGCTTCTTCTCTTTTCATTATTTACATACCTATAGAAAGCCTATATGCAAGCATACCTGGAAGGCCTGCATCTATTATTTTTTTTTGAACCTCCTCGATATCATACTTCACTCTTCTAATATCGATCATTCCGATATCAGTATCATATATACAAAATGATGCCAATGGATTACCGTCTCGAGGCTGCCCCACGCTGCCAACATTAACGATATATTTAGCCGCTTCTGCAATTTCAAGCTCACGTTCACTTGAACTGTATACATTATCATTAGTTTGAATCAAGATCAGAGGAGCATGGGTATGACCTACGAAGCACAATTGCCTATCCATTAAACTGAAACTGTTAGGTGCCTTTGCAATAATATTTTGATACCTGAACAGTTCTGGTTCAAAAAGAGTACCATGCACAAGAATGAATTCTTCTGTTTTTTCAGTTATCGGTAATCCATTAAGAAAGCCGAATCCTTCCATGGTCAAGTGTTCTCTTGTCCAAGTAACTGCACTTTTTCCATCGGGTGTGAAATATGTAGCATCAAGCCTTGCTGTTGTAGCCCAGTCATGATTGCCTGCAACACAAACAGCTCCTATATCCTGAACGATCTCTATACATTCATTAGGATTTGGGCCATAACCGACAATATCGCCTAAACATAAATATTTATCGACGCTCTCTTGTTTGCAAACAGCTAATACTTCCTTAAGGGCCTCTAAATTACCATGAATATCTGAAATTATCCCATATTTCATATGGTTCTCTATTAATTAAGTAAAATAATAATCCTAAAATGTTATCCTAAAATCGCAGTAGTCCTTATTGTCTTTTGAAAAACTTATTTCCTTATTCCTAATATACCCATCAAAATGCCTTTCGATCAATGAACACATTTGTTCAATATCATCTTGAGGCCCTTGCGCATATATCTCGACATCCCCAGAAACTAAATTTTTTGTCCTGCCTTTAAGTCCAAGGTCTAACGCATACCTCTGCACTATATACCTAAATCCTACTCCCTGCACTCTTCCCGAATATAAAATATGTGCCAACATTATTTACTTTATAAATCGAATCGTTAAAGGGTATTGATAAATATCACCATTACTTGCCTTAATTGCAGCAACTATAACAAGAACAAGATTAGCTATGATAATGGGGAATATCAAAAGAAATCCTATAAAAACAAAACACAACATGAAAGCGACCATCGTATAGATAGTCATTGATAATTGGAAGTTTAATGCTTCTTTTCCTTCAACATCAACAACCGGAAGCTCATCTTTCTTTACTAGCCAAAGGATCAAAGGCCCTAAGACATTCCCAAAAGGAACGCCTAAAAAACAACTCAAAGCACTTAAATGGCAGAACATCGCCCAATTGCGTTCAGTTTTAGTATCAATGATAATTTCAGCTTTTTTAGGCTCAAAATGCTCTTGTGTTTTCTGAGTATTATCTTGATCATTATTTACATTCTCTTGAAAATCATTATTATTTTCATTCATTCAACTCTCCTTATAAAATAATATTAAAATGTATGTTTAGCAAAGACCAAAAAGTCAGGATCTCTTTAGTTCTTCGTTCTTTTCAAAATACTCACAAGTTGTATATTCCGGGATTGAGCGAGAACTATTTTGCCTAATCCTAAACTTTTTTGTTTATCAATCGGGAAGGCGGGATTTGAACCCGCGACTTCAACGTCCCGAACGTTGCGCGCTAGCCGGGCTGCGCCACTTCCCGTTGATCGTAGTTAACAATAAATGTTTGAGTTCTAGTTTATCAGTTTAATATATTTTTTGCAACATCAAAAAAGCAATATGAAAGCGATAAACTCTTTGAGTTTATCGCTGTTAGTGACACTTTTACATTGCTCTTCTTTTGTTAAATAAATCAAAACTCTTGCTTTGACAACACTATTTATAATAATATGATGCATATGAATAACATCGTAAACAAGAATTCCCTAAATAGTAATCTCTCAAGCCCGAACGCATTGAAAGAAACCATTAAAAATGACAGCAATGTTTTCTTCTGGTTCCTTATTTTCATTTTAAATAAAAAGATCAGAGAGAAACTCGAAATGAGCAAGGACATCAAAAGACGCTACAAAAAACTTTTCTTCTCCATAAACATTCTTTTTTTAATTTCTATTCCTTCACTATTTTCTTGCCTTCATCTATACCTTTTTTCTCGATCCCTACCAACATGGATACTCCTTTGTCTTCTTTTATCCCTTTATTTCTTTTTTAGAAGGCAGATCAAGCTGACATTATTAATAATAGTGAACGAATTCATTGATGCTGGCTACAAAGAGCATTCTTTTGAGAACCTGTCTCTCTATCAAATTGGCGAATTTTATGCGTCAGAATACAAAACCATATCCATAGTTGAGTTTATAAACAAAAGACTTTCTCTACAGGCGACAGTTCTTTTTATTTCTTTTTTCTACGCCACCTTCATTCATCCAATAAATTTTCTAACAACTGTTTTAACCATGGCAGCAGCGCTTTTTACAGTGGATATTTATTTCATCATCATTCATATTTGGTTTTTGCAGTTTAAAACAAATAATCTGCCAGGATCAAACAAAGAAGAAATAAATGCCCAGTAAGAGATGTTGTTAAATGAAAAAATAAATAATAAGCATAATACCCCACCGACAAAACCTTTTCATTTAAAAACGGATGCTTAAAAACCACCCTATCCAGAGCATAGTTGCTCCAATTTAAATTTATAAACCTATCCTCTTGAGTCATTTTTTGAAACAACTGTGACCCCGGCAAAGGAGTTAAAACAGAAACTGCGGATTCTGTTGGGTGAAGTTTAAATGCAAATTTCCACAAATGCCAATAACTTTTAATTGTGTCCGATTCAAAGCCCAAAATGAATTGTGCCTTGATAGCGATACCCCTTTTTTTTATTTTTTTCGTCAAAGACAAATATTCATCAGCTAAAGAATATTTACCTCTCTTTTCCTTTTCAGAGGACAAGGAGAAGATCTCGTACCCGATCAGCAGTTCAACGCAACCGCTTTTTTTTAGCAAGTCAAGGTCCTCATCATTTTTAGCGATATCCAAACTGCTGGATCCTACCCATCTTATTCTATGCTTTTGTAGCTCCATAAAGAGTTTTCGAGCATACTCAGGATCGGCAAAAATATTATTATCTAGAAAATAGAAGAACATTTTCTTTTTTTTCGTCTTTTGTATCATCTGAGCAATATTTTCAATAGGGCGCCGCCTTATCCTGCCAAAACTTAAACTAGGAATCGTACAGAAATCGCATCCGTACTTGCATCCTCTTGTCACTTCTAGGAAAATATCCTTATTTTTATCCAGATCTTTGAGAATGAAATCATCGGTCTTCTCATAAAATTTCTCCAAAGGCTCTCCAAAATACACCTTCTGCAGTTCTCCCTTTTCATAATCTTCGATCAACTTTGGCCACACGCCTTCTGCTTCACCAACAACAACGCTATCGCAATATTCCAATGCTTCCTCTGGAAGAAAATTAACATGCGGCCCGCCCATAACAACCGTTGAACCACTTTTCTTAAATTTTCTTGCAATATGATAAGCCTGAAAAGCATTAGAGGTGTAACTAGTAATAGCTACCAATTTTCCTGGCTTATAATCACGTTCTGAAAAAACTTTTTGATCAAACTCTTTGACCTTGTAATCGGCAGGCGTTAAAGCCCTCAAAACATGAAAAAAAGAAGGGTATTTCCTAACAACAAATCTACTGAAATACCCTGGAAGCCCTTTACTGACAGGCCTTATCAAATATAGCTCTTTACCCGTTGCTTCTTTTTCTTCAGAAATATAGGGATCAGCGATCAAAATGGCAACATAGAAGAACATAAAGGTTTGCAGGCTTCTCGACAAGAAAAGAGTGATCCTTGGAATTTCAAAATTAACCACATCGATAATTTCGGAAAAGTAGAAAAGAAAAATATCTATACAATAGGCCCCTATAAAAGCCACAAGAACAAAATAACTTAAACGTCTTTTTGTATAGCCCTTCTTCCCGACCCTTCCATGCTTTGAAATAATGATCAAATAAGCGATCAAAGGATAAACGAAAAACTGAAAATGGTTCTTGGCCTGCAAAAAAGTTAATTGCTTAAAAGCCTCAAATAAGGAGGTAAAAAAAATATAGACAAGGACAATGCTAGCCAACAATAACAAATAGCTCCATGCATACTTTTGGCAATTTTTCAATGTTTTGGCAAGAGTTATACGATAATTATCTTCAAAAACCATATCAATACATGTCGCAAAGATCCCACCGAACAAATAAATCTTTAAAACTAAAAAAAGAGGTGCCACCCATAGACCCCAGGCAAAAGTTGTAAATCGCGCATAAATAACATCCAGTGCGTAAGCAGCAAAGATCAGAATGAACGAATCTTTCGTCAAATGGATACTTTTCTGAAAATTAATTTTCCCCATAGTTTTTGCTATCCACCAAATAAATAGGGTCAGACCTCGAGAAGCTTTTACCCTCCCCGGGGTCTGACCCTATTTATTCTTTATTTTCATTTACTATTTATTTCTATTTATTTAAGTTCAATAAAAATCCGGCCTTCTTTGTGTGGGCCTAAGCTCATCGATCAGCTCTAATAATTTTTCATGAGACTTCTTGCTCAAATGCGTAAAATAGATAGCAACGCCCTCAGTTGCTACACGAGATATTTTTGCCTTACCTTCAACTGTTAACTCAGAGTCCTCTCTAGATAAAAATATTTTAAAGTCAAATTCATCGTCTTTTTCAACATAAAGAGAGCTCTTCATGTCTATAAAAGCGCTCTTCTCTGAAATATCCCTTATTTTTCCAGTCACAGAAACCTGAATACCAAAGTTTAACTGAACAGGCTTGTAGTATTGAACTCTTTCTGTGCGCCTACGATCGTTCTGCATCATGATTACCAACCTTATTTTTTAGAAAAGCATTATACTTCCTTAATACCAAAACCTATTTCTGTTTCACCGCTGCGCGGCTCACAGGAATCGGCTTTTTCTGTACTATACCTCTTTAATACCAAAACCTATTTCAGCTTCAGCAACAAGATTATCTCTAACATAAGCACGCGTTTTTAAAAATCCAGCTGTGGGCAGCATCTTAACCGTTGTTACTTCAATACGCAACTGGTCTCCGGGCACAACAGGAGCACGAAATTTACAAGTGACTTTTGCTAGATAATACACAAGGTCTTTCCCCTGCATATTTTTACTATAATAAAAATATATACACCCTGCTTGAGCCATTGCCTCAATTATCAAAACTCCCGGCATCACCTTTTCATTAGGAAAATGTCCCACAAAATGATGTTCATTAACTGTAACGTTCTTGATAGCGACCAATTTTTCATTGGGAATTAATTCAGTAACTTTATCAATAAGCAAAAATGGGAATCTATGAGGTATGATCTTCTGAATTTGTATAATATCTAATTCCATTTAATTTTCCTTTCCAGTTATTCTTTAAAATCCTATGCTTCTGAATAAACATACGGCGATCTTGAATCTTTGCTTCCTGCAAGCACATATTTTGCCAATATATCTGTTTCAATATTTATTTTATCACCTTTTTTATTAATTCCCAATGTTGTGACCTCAAGTGTAAAAGGTATCAAGTAAACTGAGAAGAACTTCTTTCTCACATCCCCGACAGTTAAACTTACTCCATCGAGAGTGACAGAGCCCTTTGGTACTATATATTTTGAAAGTTCTTTTGAAACAGTAACTTGGATCTCTGTATAATTCGGCCCAGTGATTACATCCTTTACCGTCTCCATATTGTCAACATGCCCGCTAACAAAATGCCCGCTGATCCTGCTGTTCATCTTTAAAGCTCTTTCTAGATTAACCTTGCTTTTAGTGCATAACTTGCCCAGCGAAGTCTTAATTATAGTTTCTTTCATTTTATCAAAACATAACAAACCATTATTAACACCTGTAACCGTCAAGCAAACACCTGAAACCGAAATGCTATCGCCAACTTTTGTCCCTCTTACAACCTTCTTGCCTCTAATGTACAGAGTCGAAAGGTTCTCCTTTTTTACTATTTTTTCAACGATTCCTGTTTCTTCAACTATTCCTGAGAACATAACCTTCCACCATGATTTCTTTATTAATTATCTTAATATTGACTTTTTCTAATTCTACAGCCTTATTTACGTTCAACACATTCAAGCCTACTATAGAACTTAAAGCATTATCATCTCCAAGTATCTTTGGCGCAATAAAAACGTGCATCTTATCGACCAGTTTTGCTTTTAAAGCACTTCCAATTACCTTGGCGCCACCTTCTATTAGAATACTTAAAATTTTTCTTTTAGCAAGTTCTTTGAACAGCCATTTCATGTCAACTCGGCCTTGAGTATCCGGACAAACAATAACATCAACACCATTGCTGATAAACAGCTTGAGCTTGTCTTTTGATGCTCTTTTTGTCGTCGCAATAATACAGTCATTAGGCTTAACGCCCTTGAACAAGCTTGCTTTCTGAGAAATATTGAGCTTTGAATCTAGGACTATCTTCTTAATTTTTTTATTTTTCTTAGATCCGTTTAAGCTCGGATCATCTTTTAAAACAGTATTGCTTCCAACCAAAATTGCATCAAATTCATCCCTGAGCTTATGCGTGTATTCTCTGGTCTTGCTTGAAGTTATCCATTTTGAATGTCCTGAAGACGCAGCGATCTTTCCATCTAATGTCTGAGCACATTTTGCAACAACAAAAGGCATCCCGCATTTAACATGCTTTATAAATGCTTCATTGATAACTTTTGCTTCTTGGGCGAGAACCCCAACTCTTACATTGACTTTTGAACTTCTAAGTTTATTGATCGACTTGCCATTAGTTAAGGGATTAGGGTCCTTTATCGCGATAACAACTTCTTTAATTCCACTTTCTATTACTTTATCAACGCACGGAGGCGTATTTCCCCAATGGTTGCAAGGCTCCAGAGTAACATAAAGAGTCGCCCCTTTGGCTTTACCCTTAGCCTTTTTCAAAGCTATAACTTCTGCATGATCTCCACCACATCGTCGATGATAACCACTTGATACAACTTTCCCATTCTTCACAATAACCGCACCGACCATAGGGTTTGGAGATGTATTTCCTTTAGCTTTTAATGCAAGGTCCATTGCCTGCTGCATAAAAAGTGTATCATTGTTCTTAGTGCTCATTGGCAACCTTCTCATTTCTTATATTTTTGTAGCCATTTTATCCTTCAACTGCTCAACTTGAGAATACAAGACCTTTATCTTACCAATAAAAATATCTTTCTTTGCATTTCCATGAGAATCAGAACCTCCAGTAGCAACAAGACCATGCTTTTTTGCCATACCTTCATAAAACTCAATAATAGTATTTGAAACATTCGGATAATACACTTCAATGCCATTTAATCCATCTTTAACTAGACCTGGGATCAGTTCATCTATCCTTGTGATCATGGGATGTGCCAGAACTGAAACACCTCCCATTTCATTTATTAACTTAATAGCCTCTGAAGGAGTTTGTTTATATTTCGGGAAATACGCAGGCGCCCCCTCTGCAATATATTTATCAAAAGCCTCTCTTGTTTCTGAAACCCACCCCTTTTGCTTCAACAGCAAAGCCAAATGCGGCCTTCCTACAGATTTTGATTCGGCAAGTTCACATACATCTTCTAACTCAATATTATCAATGCCAAGTTCTTTTAATTTATTGATCATCTTCTGCATCCTGCCAATTCTTGTATCCTGCATACATATTAACCTATTTACAAATTCTTCATTTGCATGATCAAACAAGTAACCTAAAATATGAACATCCCTACCATTCATAACAGACGACAATTCTATCCCGGATATAACTTCAATATCATACTTTTTTGATTCTTCAATAGCTATAGGAATACCTTCAAAAGTATCATGATCAGTTATAGAAATACAACTAATATTATTTTTATAAGCCTGCTCTACGACCTCTTTAGGTGTTAAAGTACTGTCTGAATAATTTGTGTGTATATGTAAATCCGCGTATTTTATCATAATCTATTTGCTGGTCATAGCTGACCTAAATATTCTGGGTTGATAAGCTATTAGAAGGAAAGGAGAAGAACTTATATTTTTTATTGTTTTGCAGAAATACCACCTTTTTACTGTTTAGCTCAAGAAGGGACCTCTGTTTTATGTATTTTATCCAAAATACCATTAACAAACTTGCTTGATTCTATATCGCCATATTTTTTTGCTAGTTCAACAGCTTCATTTATCGTGACCTTAGGTGGAATATCATTGTTGAATAACAATTCAAAAACTCCGATCCTTAAGACATTTCGGTCTATAACAGCCATCCTCTTTAACTGCCAGTTTGTAGCATATTCAGAGATCTTATTATCAATACTTTCAATATTCTTTGCAATGCCGGCAATTAACATATCAGCAAATTCTTTTATGTAATTATCGATGGAATCAATTTCACCCCAATAATAATCGGATGCAACATGAATTTCACGACGCGTTATTTCAGCTTGATAAAGAATTTTTAAAACAAATTCGCGAGCTTGTGTTCTTTTACGCATATGAATTCCTCTACAAATAAGATTTCAAATGAAGCGTTCCACAACCTGCACGTCCACTAAGCAGGCAAGTATCAGGATTCAGCTTCTGTAACAAACCGTTGATCAAACTTTATGATCATTTTTTTATATTAATAAGAAGATCTGTCATCTCAATAGCTGCTAATGCTGCATCTCTTCCTTTGTTATCACCAACTTCTTCACTGCGTTTATTCGCCTGATCAACTGTATCTGTTGCAAGAACCTCAAAGATCACAGGCTTTGAACAATCGAGAGCTACCTTTGCTATTCCTTGAGCTGCCGCTTGAGCAACTAACTCATAATGATAAGTTTCTCCTCGAATAACAGCACCTAAACAAATAACCGCATCAATTGTTTTTTTCTTCGCTAATTCCTGAGCTGCAAGGGATATCTCGAATGCTCCAGGTACCCAGCAAACAGAAATATCCTTTTTCTTGACCCCTGCCTTTACAAGCTCATCTAAACAACCTTCAAGAAGGCGCTTAGTGATATATTCGTTAAAACGAGATACAACAATACCTATCCTTTTACCTTTACCGTTTAATTTTCCGATGTATTCTTTAACCATAATAATATTAGTCTAGGATATGTCCCATTTTATCTTTTTTCGTTTTTAAATACTTTTCGTTACTTGGATTATGAGCAACTTTTAGCGAAACTCTTTCTGTTACCGACAAGCCATAACCTTCAAGACCAACGATCTTTCTCGGATTGTTCGTTAACAACCTGATCTGCTTAACACCTAAGTCAACCAAGATCTGAGCTCCTAATCCATAATTACGAAGATCTGGAGAGAAACCTAAAGCTTCATTTGCCTCTACTGTATCCATTCCTTCATCTTGCAAACAATAAGCCTTTAACTTATTAATTAACCCGATACCTCTTCCTTCTTGTCTCATATAAAGCAAAATACCTGAACCATTCTCAGATATAGTTCTTAGCGCTACGTGTAATTGCTCATTGCAGTCACATCTTAGCGAACCAAAAACATCTCCAGTTAAACATTCAGATTGAACTCTAACCAAAACAGGTGTTGTTTCATCAATATCACCTTTGACCATAGCTAAATGCTCTATACCATCGATCAAAGACTTATAAGCATATAATTTAAAATCACCATACTTAGTAGGCAATTTTGTTTCAACCATTCTCTCGATCAACTTCTCTGACTTCCTCATGTAATCAATAAGACTATCAATCGTACAGATCTTTAAAGCATGCTTTTTTGAAAATTCTTTAAGATCGCTCGTCCGAGCCATTGTCCCATCTTCATTCATGATCTCACAAATAACACCAGCAGGATAAAGCCCAGCTAAACGAGTAAGATCAACAGATGCTTCAGTATGACCAGCACGAACAAGAACGCCACCTTTTGCTGCGCGAAGCGGAAATAAATGTCCTGGCGTAATAAGATCAGATGGCTTTGATTTCTCGTCAATAAGGACTTCTACTGTTTTAGCTCTATCTGCTGCTGAAATACCGGTTGTTACCCCATTAGCAGCGTCAACTGAAATAGACCAGCCAGTATCACATGGCTGATGTCTATGGCTTACATGAACCTTCATAGGATGAAGGTCTAGATCGTCAAGCCTGCCGGCTTCCATTGGAATACAAATAAGGCCTCTTGCTTCTCTTGCCATAAAATTAATTTTTTCAGTAGTAATAAATTGTGCAGGACATAACAAATCGCCTTCATTTTCGCGACCTTCATCGTCCATAACCACTATCATTTTCCCTTGCCTTAGATCTACCAATACTTCTTCAATTGTGTTAAACATTGTCTTTCTCTCCGTTTAATTGACTTGCAATAAAAAAACCCCAGATAAACTCTTGGGGCAGAAAATTTCCAAACGTCTATCTTTATTAATGACCAGTCGGAATATTAATATTATTACTAATTGAGGTTGTAATATATTCTAAATGTTATCTCTTGTCAAGACTTTTGTCCTGCCGTATAATGGCTTTATGAAAATTGAACAAAAAGTGGCTAAATTGCTTATTTCTGAGAAAAAATCATTATCAATAGCAGAATCCTGTACTGGCGGCCTCCTATCGAACCGTCTAACTAACATATCCGGGAGCTCGGCATTCTTAAAGCTAGGTATCGTTACTTATAGCAATGATGCAAAAGTCAAATTGCTTAAAGTCCCTGCAGAAATCATTAAAAAACATGGTGCCGTTAGTTTTCAAACAGCTATTGCAATGGCAAAAGGATGCAAAAAACTCCTAAATACTGATTTTTCAATAGGTTTGAGCGGTATTGCAGGACCAACAGGTGGAACAAGATCAAAGCCTGTCGGCCTTGTATACATTGCAATTTGCTCAAATTATGAAACAATTTGTTTAGAATGTATCTTCACAGGTACAAGATCGAATATTAAGTCAAAAGCAGCAACACAAGCGTTTAAACTTCTTCTAGAGTTTTTATAATTCAATATGTACCAACAACTTTTTTCCCTAAGATAATAAACCATCAGAGCTCGCATCATGAAATTCTTATCAATATCTATATGAACGAAAAAATCCGAACATTTATTGCTGTTAACATAAACGATGCGATCTTAAATGAGATCAACAAAGCTCAAGAACATTTTAAAAAAATTGACTGCGATGTTCAGTGGGTAAAAACACTAAATATGCATTTAACTTTGAAGTTTTTAGGAGAAATCGAGCAAAAAAGTGTCACAAAGGTTATTGAAAAACTTGAATTTCTAACAAAACACATTCGATCAATTCAAACAAAGTTAAGTCAACTTGGAGCCTTTCCAAAAATTGAAAAGCCTAAAGTTATCTGGGCAGGACTTGAAGATAATGCAAATGAAATAGCTGATCTGGTAGAAGCGATTGATAACACACTTGGTAAAGAAGGCTTCAAAAAAGAGGATCATTCCTTTAAGCCTCATGTAACAATAGGGAGAATTCGAAGCCTAAAAAATGTTTCAGCACTTGCTAAAGAATTAAAAGATTATTCACTGGCACCAAACATCTGTCAGGAAATAAAAGAAATTAAACTTATCAAAAGCACCCTGACCCCTAAAGGCCCGATCTACAAAGATCTAAAGATCTTCTCGTTACAATGATCTCAGCTTCAAATAGAACACACAGTGAAGAATATTTAAAAGATTAATTATGCGAAAACGCCTTTTTCCTAAATAAGCAGTCATAAACAATATCCTAAAAGATTATTATAAAACCATATTATATTTTGTATTTTAAAACAGTAGTAATATTAAAATATGTAGTATGCTTACTTACTTGTCAAGTTTTCGGGATAAGTGCAATTATAATGATTAATATTTATATTAAAGTAAAAAACTCTTTTCTTGCGAAACAATACAAAACCTATAAAATACAGTAAAGAAGGTATACCAGATAAAGAACAGGGATAATCCTTTCATGAACAATGATCCAAAACACAACAAGCTTATAATAGCAAGTATAGCCCTATATCCCGTTCTTGCTATATGTATCCTTGCTTTTCTACTAAAAATGACGCCATATGCTCTTATTGAAACTTCAGGCAGGGTTCTTCTCCACCGAAGAGAAAATATCATTGAGCTGAAAACTATAAAAGGGATAAACGTTTACAGCTATTTTTACTGGATAATCTTAATTGTTTCCTCAACAATATTTTCAATGAGCATTGCAAGGATGTTTTATGGTGACAACTCATTAATTAAAAATTTACGAAAAACGATCTGCACTTTTATACTGCTTAATTTCTTTGTTATAGCTTTATTGCAGCAGTTAAATAGGCATAATCTAACAATACAGGATCATTCAACAATTAAGGGTAAAACTGAGATCGAGAGGAATTTAGCTCTTTATAAAGGAGAATACTATTTTGCGCTGCTATCAAAACATGCCGTCGAAGGATGGCATCAAGCGGATTTTATTACGAGTCTCGACTGCACTATTAATCCCTGCATGAAGAAACTGCGAATAATTTCATATTTTCTATACCCGGAAGTTTCATTAAGATTTGACAACAAAACACCTAAAGATCATAAAGTTTTTTATTTTTTAGATAATGCAAAGGACTTTATTTCCGAAAAAGACCAGGTCTTAGTTAACATTAAAGACAATTTCATTTTAACAAAACATCAAAAATAACATGTTCAATAAAACAAGAAAATTAATTCAAAAGGCTACAAATAACGACACACTTCCATATTTGAAAACCTTGTTATGTTTCATATTATATTCTTTATTTTATATCTTCATATTGAAAACCATACTAGACATTCCTTATGTTTCTGTCATAGACGCGCATAAGGAAAGATTGTGCACCCCGAATTCCGATCTCTTCACGCTGGAAAATATCAAAGATTTTCACATATACAGCTTCACATATTTCCTTATGGTTTTAATCGTAACGGGGCTTTATATTTTTGTAATAATAAACTATATCGGTAAAAACTTTTCAACTGCTCGATCAATAAAGAGGACTATCTTGCTATTCATGTTCTTCTGTTTCTTCTTATTAACATTCCTGCAGCAATTTAGCAGATATAATGTTTTTAAAAATGATCGTGCAGTAACAAAAGGTCTCTCCGAAAATGAAAAAAAGCATATGCTTTTTAGAGCAGAATACGAATTTGCAATGAGAGTAAAAGACAAAATATCCGGACGGCATCAAGCAGAATTTTTAACCGACTTGAAATGCGATGAAGATCCCTGCATTATAAACTATAGAATAATAAAATATTTTATTTATCCAAAAGTAACTATGGGGTTTGATAACAAAACCAAAAAGGACGTTAATGTCCTGTTCTTTGTTAATGATCCCCAAAAGTTTATAACTGATAAAGATGAAATTTTAGTGAATATGGACAATAAATATATTTTAACAATAAGGAAATGAAGCTCCTTCTCCCTTTAAGAGACTGTGCAGGAACAGTCTATTAGGCATACTGGAAATGCTTCATTCCCGAGACCATCATTCCCGCCTGCCGAGGCGGTCTATATGACGAGGAAATAAACATGGCACTATCTATTTTATTATTAATAAGCATACTAATTCCTACATTTTGCGGTTATTGCTTGCTCTCTTTTATTTTCACAAAGAACAAGCTAGACATTGTCTTAAAACTTGCCCTCTCATATGGAATGGGTATGGGCTTGTTGACAATCTGGATGTTTATTATTGGCTCATCCGGTTTAGAATTAAATTTTGCGCATACGACCTTTCCTCTAGTTTGTTTTTCTTTTATTTTTCTGCTCATAGCCAAACATAATGCCCAACTATCTGAAAATATCCCAATACAAAAGAATATAGTAAATACACCAAAACCTAACATAATGCTAATAGGATTTAATTCCTTTCTTGTGATTTTTATAGTTGTAAACATACTTCAAATTTTCTGGGGAGCTATAAACTGGCCTATTGATTCATGGGACGCTTTTGCTACGATCGCTTTCAAAGCAAAAATTTTCTTTTATGAAAAGAGCATTCCCTCTCTTAAGATCCTGCCGCACCCGACTTACCCCCTTCACACTTCTTTAGCTGAAACTTGGACAGCTATTAATATTGGTCGCTGGTCCGATCAATACATAAAGATCGTTTTCCCCTGCGCTTTTCTTTCTTTCATAATAGTGCAATATAAATTTCTCAAGAACTACACGGACACGACATGGTCATTGTTGGGCTGTGTACTCTTAATATCATCTAACCTGGCCTTTTATCATGCGACCATTTCATATAGAGATCTATTTTTAATGTACTACAACTGCATAACAATAATGCTATTGATCCTTTGGTCATCAAGCAGAAAAACATCTTTCCTTCTAACAGCTTCATTTTTTGCAGGATTTGGATCATTCACTAAACTTGAAGGCTCATCGTTTATTGTTCTTTATATCATCTTGTTTGTGATCATTAGTTTTTATAATAAACCATCCTTTAAAGACAACATAAAGAATACCCTGGCTTTATTAATACCAGCACTTACAATTTGTCTTTCTTTTCATATTTATAAGTTTTTCACTAATAATCTTATT
>JAHJCZ010000075.1 GCA_018812705.1 Candidatus Omnitrophota bacterium | reverse complement strand
TAAAGTATTATGAAAAAATAAAACAATTGTGGAGATGAATTTTATTAAATAAAGAGGGCGGCTTGAGTTAATTGAAAATAAAAGGGGACATGTGCCACAAGGTGTATGTCCCCTATTTTCATATTTTATTTAGTCTTTTAATCATTATTTTTTTGTGTTAGTATCTTTTATTATTAATATTAATCATAAATGGAGAATATTTATGTTAGAGATCATGAATAAAATAATTTTAGGCAACGCAGTACAGGATTACACCGAATGTTTGGTGTTTTTTCTTTTTGGGATGCTCTTTGTTATTTACGTTGAGCGTGTGATAATTAAAAGACTTAAAAAATATTCTGAAAAGACAGAGACGACGGTAGATGATTTTATTTTAAGATTGATCCACAGAGTTTTCCTGCCGCTCTCTTACGCAAGTGTTGGTTATTTAAGTGTGATCTCCCTGAACATGCATCCGATTTTAAAGAAGTTTTTAGGAGTGGTAGTAATTTCGATCCTTACATTTGTCGTGGCAAGGCTGATCACTACGATCATTAATTACATTTTTACAGTTTTCTGGAAAAAGCGTGGTCAATCAGCAGCGATGGAAGGAAGTTTAAGGGGGATATTGAGGGTGATCAACTTTCTTATTTGGTCTTTGGCGATCATATTTTTCCTAGACAACATGGGCTTTAAGATCTCGGCTGTGATCGCGGGACTGGGTATTGGCGGTGTGGCAGTTGCACTGGCTGCTCAAGCTGTGCTTGCCGATCTTTTCAGCTACTTTGCAATTCTTTTTGATCGCCCTTTTGAGATCGGGGATTTTATTATTGTAGGTGATTTTCTTGGTGTTGTTGAGCATGTAGGAGTAAAGACTACGCGAATCAGCAGTTTGAGCGGCGAACAGATAGTTTTTTCTAATACTGACCTTACAAATTCAAGGGTGCGTAATTATAAAAGAATGCAGAAAAGACGTGTTGTATTCAAATTAGGCGTGACTTACGGCACATCTTTAGAGAAGGTAAAAGAGATCCCAAAAATTATCGAGGGAATAATTAAAGGCATAAAAGATACAACTTTTGATCGAGCGCATTTTCTTGCCTACGGTGATTTTAGTTTGGTTTATGAAATTGTTTACTATGTAATGAGCGGTGATTACAACAAGTATATGGATATTCAGCAAGAAATCAATTTTGAGATCAAAAATGAGTTTAAAAAGAAGCAAATTGAATTCGCATTCCCAACACAGACTTTGTATGTAAACAAGGAGGAGTAATGAAAAAACGATTAATTGTTTTAACATTGTTGTTAATGTTTTTCGCAGCAAATTCATTTGCTCATGCGCCTGCCAGTGTTGATCTCAGCTACGATCAAGAGAAACAAGTCTTAAAGGTCAAGATCCAACACGTCACACAAGCGGTTAGAAAGCACTATATCAGAAGTATTGAAGTTAGAAAGAATGATTCAGAAGACGATGTTTATTATTTTCATTATCAAAAAGACAATAAGCTGATCGAACAGGATATTAGTATTGAAGCTGTTGCAGGTGATTTTTTTAATGTTAAGGTTTCTTGCAAACAGGGAGGTTCAACGATGGCCAGCTTAGTTGTTGAAGAGCTTGTTGTCGAAGAGGAAGAAAAGGCCAAAGATGTAGGTGTATCTGTTGCAGCAGAGGGAGATGTTTCAGAATAATGAACTTGATCTTGTTGTTCGAAGATGATCTTGTTGCAAGCGACTTAAAAGACAGTCCTGCGGACAGTTTCCTTGTGGAACTAAAAGGTCGCAGGCTTGAGCATGTTAAGAAAGTTGTTCGATCGAAAGTTGGAGATGAGCTTACTGTTGGTCTCGAAGGTGGTAATATTGGAAAGGGCAAAGTAACACATCTTGATGATGAGTGTTTAAGGATGCGAGTTGTCCTGGATCAAGAACCACCGCCTCCTGCAGATATTGCTCTGGTGCTGGCGCTTCCAAGACCTAATGTGCTGAACCGTACGCTGATCGCTGCAACATCGATGGGTGTTAAGACATTTTATTTGATCAATACAATGCGGGTTGAAAAAAGTTTTTGGCTTAGCCCAAAGTTAAGTGAAGGAAAAATTAAAGATCAGTTGATCTTAGGGCTTGAGCAGGCAAAGGATACTGTAATGCCTAAGGTGTTCTTTAAAAAGGGTTTTAAACCTTTTGTCGAAGATGAATTGCCGAAGTTAATTGAAGGGACTCAAGCGATTGTTGCTCATCCCTATGTTGATGGTGAAAGTCCTGATGAAATTGCTAAGGGAACAAAAACCCTTGTCGTGGGGCCCGAAGGCGGATTTATTGATTACGAAATAGAAAAGTTAAAGTCGATCGGTTTTAAACCGGTTTCAGTGGGCGAGAGAATATTGAGGGTCGAGACAATTGTCCCTGTTCTTCTTTCAAAATTGACATCCTAATATTTTTTACGAAAGTGAGTTTATCAAATGAGTTTCAAATATGTTCAAAAAATACCAGAACCGGATGATATTTTGTCGCAAATGCCTCTTGATAAGAATTTGAGCGAGGCAAAAAAACTAAGAGATCAAGAAGTGATAGACATCATTACTTCTAAGAGTGATAAATTCCTGCTTATTATTGGGCCTTGTTCTGCTGACAATGAAGATTCTGTGTGTGAGTATGTTTCTAAACTAGCAACACTGCAGGATAAGGTTCAAGAGAAGCTGGTTCTTTTGCCTCGAATCTACACAAATAAGCCTCGAACAACAGGTGTGGGATACAAAGGAATGGCGCATCAGCCTGACCCAAATGAAGCACCGAATATTGTTGAAGGTATCAAGGCAATTAGAAAAATGCATATCCGTGCACTTTCAGAATCAGGCCTTTCAGCGGCAGATGAAATGCTTTATCCAGGAAACTACCCATACTTAGAAGATCTTTTAAGTTATGTAGCAATTGGAGCACGCTCTGTAGAAAATCAGCAGCACAGGCTTACTGTAAGCGGGCTGGATGTTCCGATCGGAATGAAAAATCCGATGAGCGGAGATCTGACTGTCATGCTTAATGCAATTTATGCGGCGCAAACACCGCATGTGTTCATTTACAATGGTTGGGAAGTAAATACTTCAGGTAACCCGTTCGTTCACAGTATCATGAGAGGTGCGGTAAATTCTTATGGAAGAAATATCCCGAATTACCACTTCGAAGATCTCGAAAGATTGGTTGCGATGTACGATCAGAGAGATATTGTTAATCAAGCTATCATTGTCGATACTAATCACGGCAATTCAGGCAAGCAGTATTTGCAGCAGCCGAGGATCTCAAAAGAGGTAATGTATTCAAAAAGAAAATCTGAAGTGATCGGCAAGTCTGTAAAAGGATTGATGATCGAGAGCTATTTGGTTGAAGGCAGGGAGGATATTGGAAAGAATCAATACGGACAATCGATAACGGACCCGTGTATTGGTTGGGAAGATACAGAGAAACTTGTGATGGATTTGGCAGAACTGGTTTAGTCGTTGATTGGTGTTCGTAGTTACTGAAGACGAAATACGCGTTAATGGGGGATACGTACCTAATTGTGTTTAGGTTCAATTAGGTACGTGTCCCCCAATAAAAACAGGAGAAAAATGAGCGAACAATTCATTAGAGTTTATAAGACACTGGATGTGTCCGAGATCAAGCAGAATTTGCTGGTATACGGTGACATTTCAGGGAGCTGTGCTAATTGTTCTGCAATTAGCATTAAACTTGAGGCAGTAGAATGTCCCGACTGTAAAGCTAAATTTAATTACATCTCATTTCGTAATATTAAAAGTCATCTGCCTAAGCTGTCCAGAGTTTTGGGCGAAAGGCCTTATTTGGCAATAATCGACTTCGAGGATTACAGCAGGAATTTGGGAAAATCAAAGGCAGAGGATCTATTTAAATGATCAATAAGAAAAGGTTGATTGCCCTTACGCAAAAAGTTTTATCCATCGATTCACAAAACCCTCCAGGAAAAGAATTAAAATTAGCAAAATTTATTGAAGCTGACATGCGGTCGCTTGGCTTAGATGTAAAAACGTACACCTATGCAAAAAATCGCCCGAATATTGTTGCGACACTAAAGGGAAGTCTGCCGAGAATTAAGGCAAAGAAGGAGGCCCTACTTTTAACGCCGCATTTTGATACTGTTCCTATTGGTGACGGATGGAAGTTCGATCCATTCGGATCCCAGATCATAGGCGACAAGCTTTACGGCAGAGGAACTTCAGATGATAAAGGAAATCTCGCAAGTTCCATGGAGGTAATGCGCAGTCTTGTCGAAGATGGTTTTATGCCTAAAAAAGATATTGTAATGGCAGCGACCGTAGATGAAGAAACCGGAAGTCATTACGGAATTGTTCCTCTTCTTGATAAAAAGGTTTTTACGCCCAAGTTCGCGCTTGTTCTGGATTCTGATGAGTTTGACACGATCATTGCGCAAAAAGGATTGTTTCATATGAATGTTCAGGTTTTTGGTAAGAAAGCGCATGGTGCCTATAACTGGCTGGGCGAAAATGCAATTGAAGCGGCAGCACGCATCATTGCAAAATTAAAGAAGATAAAATTCAAATACAAAAAACACCCAATATTGCGCCCTCCTACAATTAATATTGGTACGATCAAGGGCGGGGATAAGGTTAATATGGTTGCGGACTTCTGTGAGTTCTCTGTTGATCTTAGATTTCTTCCTGGCATGGACCCTAAAGATTTGTTGGCGGAAATTAAGGAGATCGTTAGGTCTGAGGCTAAGAGATCAAAAGTAATCGTTGATGATCTTCAGCAGCCTTACGAGATCGACCCGAAAAATAAATATGTTAAATTGTGGGGCGATGCGGTTAAAGTTTGTAAAGCAAATGCAATATTAAAAGGTTCTGAAGGTGCTACGGTAATTACGTTCTTTAAGAAGCACAAAATCCCTGCTTTTGCCACAGGCTTTGGCGCGCATGGCACAGCACATACAAATGACGAATACATTCATTTAAGCACTTTGTCTAAAGGTACGAAGGCTTTGGAGTTGTTTGTGAAGGCATACGATGAGACCTGTTAGTCATGTAATTATTTCAACAGGTGTTTCTCTGGCAGTTTACGTTTGGCTGCATTCTATCTCTTGCGCATTTTTTTGTTTGTTCGCAGGGGTTTTGATCGATGTTGATCACATTCTTGATTACTTTTTTTGCAAAAAACGGATACCTTTTAGCTACAAAGAGCTTAATGATTATTGCAAGTTTGATGTCGAAGGAAAGATCAGTGTGATCTTTCATTCTTATGAACTTGTAATTGTTCTTTGGATCGTTTACACATTTTTCAACAGCAGGGTCCTTTTAGGAATTGCGATCGGTGCAACTGTACATCTTTTGTGTGATGCTTTTGCAAATCCGTTCAAATTTAAGAGTTACTTGCTTTCTTACAGGCATTACCACAAATATGAAAGAAAGAAATTTTATGTTGATGGATTTTTTAAAGATAAAAAGTAAGATTGCTCCAAAGTTTATATTTTTCATTGTTTTAGTTTTTTTTAATAATACAAACAGTGAGGCTGCTAATATGTTTGAAAAAGGTGAGACGTTCAAATATGCGATCAAGAAATTAGGAGTAACTGCAGGAGAGGCTACCTTAGAGTTTAAGGGAGAGGCCGAGATCTACGGCAAAAATGCGCTGCTGATCGTTTTTACTTCAGAGGGATTTAATTTTTACGATCAGGAAGAGATCTATTTAGACCCCGAAACATTTTATCCAATAGCTGTTAAGCGTGATCTGGATATTTTTGGCAATAAAGAACAGATCGAAGAAAAATACGATGCATTAACAAGCAGTGTCACGATCAGTAAAATGGTCAAGGGTAAGCTACAAGAGCTTAAAATAAAAAAAGACCTTCCTTTGGATAATCTTTATTGTTTCATTTACCGTCTTAGAAATTCTGCGAGATTGAAGGTTGGATACAGTTTTGATGTTGTTTTACCTACGGCTGATGTCAAGATCGAGGTTAAAGAAAAACTTGAGTTTAAGGTGATGGACAAAAAATTTAATACTTTTTTTATGCAGAGCGTCCCAAAAAAGTATAGAATATGGTTTGATGACAGTGAAGCGATGGTTCCGCTTAGGATTGATGGAGCAGTTGGATTTGGTAAAACTTCGATGGTTCTTACTGAAATTTCGCATGGAGGGGAGACTAAATGAGAAATTGTCCTGTTTGCAGTGGCCATGAACTAAAGCCTGTTTACACGAAACAAGGTGTGGAGATCGACATTTGTACCAGTTGTGAAGGTATTTGGCTGGATAAAAGTGAGATCTACTATTTTGTTAAGGATTCAAATTTAGTTTACGAGGCGCTTTGCGCTGCGATCAAGAATAGAAAAGCAACGACACGTAAATCTCCTGTCACCGGTGAGGAAATGGTCGAACTACCTTTGTTCAATGACAGCGTAATGATCGACTACTGTCCTAAGACCGGAGGTATTTGGCTGGATAAAGGAGAGATCACAAAATTCCCTTCAAATCAGGCCGCGATCGATGTGGACAAAGGATTCTTTAAGCAAGAAGTTCAGCAAGCACCAGAACATTCAGCCCAGCAGGGACAGGAAATAAAGCCTTCGCCTTCACGCTCAGTAGTAGCGCATGCAGCAGGATTATTGACATTGCCTAATTTGGCGTTCAGTTCAACAATGGTTTTGGCAGGAATGTATTCGCTTTTAACATTAGGTTTGATCTTTGCAGTGCAGTTTGCAGGTGTGGCTCCTGGGATGGCGCTTACGGTCGGAATTATTATTGCTGCCCTTCAGTTTTTATTTGGGCCGTTTTTGATGGACCTTTCTTTAAATTGGATCTACAAATTTGATTGGGTAAAACCGGAAAACTTGCCTGTTCATTTAAATGATTTTATTTCAAAAATTTCTCAGGAAAACAGTATTCAGTATCCAAGGATCGGATTAATAAATGACGGCGGGCCAAATGCATTTACTTACGGGCATCATCCTAATAATGCAAGGATAGTTCTTACGACCGGTTTGCTTGAGCTTCTGAATGAAAAAGAAGTTGAGGCTGTTGTTGCTCATGAGGTTGGACACGTTGTCCATTGGGACATGCTTGTAATGACATTGGCTCAATTGGTTCCTTTGATCTTCTATTACATTTACAGGACCCTGATCAGAATGAGATCAAGGGGCAGGGACAAATCAGCACCTGCTAGATATGCAATAGCAATTGGTGCTTACATACTTTACATTATCAGCGAATACATTGTTCTTTGGTTTTCAAGAATTCGTGAATATTATGCTGACCGTTTTGCCGGACAGACAACGGGAGCGCCAGGTGAACTTGCTTCAGCTTTGGTTAAGATCGGTTACGGTTTGGCAGGACGTGAACCCTCTGAAAAGAAAGATAAAGATTCAAACAGGTCCGCAGCAATGAAGGGTATTGAGCCTTTAGGAATATTTAACGCCAAACATGGAAGTACTCTTGCCTTAGCAAGCGGTGTCAGCAGTAAAAGTATGGGCGGAGAGATCGATAAAGATACATTGAGAGATGTAGCTAAATGGGATCTTTGGAATCCGTGGGCATCGTTTTACGAAATACATTCAACTCATCCTTTGATCGCAAAGAGGATCAGGATGTTGAGTAATCTTTCTGTTGTAATGGGCAAAGAGCCTTACATTGAATTTGATGAAAGAAAGCCGGAATCCTATTGGGATGAATTTTTTGTTGATCTAACAATTCAGTCATTGCCATGGATAGCAGTTTTAGGCTGGGGGATAGTTAACGTATTTGGATTTTTAACGAATGCATTTGCGACAGGATCCTGGACTTCGATGTCAGCATTCACAGGTCCTAATTTTGGTTTATTGGTTTTATTGTTCGGTGTTGGTTATTTGATCAGAACGATTTTTGCTTATCCTGATGATCAGTTCGCGCCTATGAATATTAAGGCTTTATTAAAAAAGATAAAAGTTTCTGCAATTAGGCCAGTTCCGTGTAAAATAACAGGTAAGATAATTGGCCGTGGTGTTCCTGGATTGATCTGGTCAGAAGATTTTATTCTGCAGGATGAAACAGGGATCATTTTTATGGATTACGCACAGCCGCTAGGATTTATTAATTTCTTGTTTGGTTTGCTTAGAGCTAAACAATACCATAATCAGGAAGCGGAAGTAATTGGCTGGTACAGGCGAGCACCTGTTCCTTACATTGAGATAAAACAGATCAAGACTGAAGGGGCATCATCTTCCTGTTACGTTTACACTGCTAAATTGATCTGGTCGATAATTTTGATCGTCGCAGGAATATTCTTGTTTTTTGTTTAATGTTTATTAATGAATTCGCCCTTTTAGTAAAGTATTTAAAATATGGGCCCATTTAAGGAGATACAGAATGAATTTAAAAGGTACGATCGTTTTTGCATCCGGAAAGATGGGAGATTTCGATATTTGGACTTTGAATCTTGAAACAGAAGAAGTAAGGCAGTTGACTTCCGGTGATAGCTGGAATGATTGTCCCAGATGGTCTCCTGATGGTTCAAAAATAGCTTTTACATCAAACAGAACAGGTTCTTTTGAGATATGGGTAATGAACGCATATGGCAATGATCAGGTACAAGTTACTAAGGGTAATTTTTGGAACAATTCTCCAGATTGGTCTCCATGTGGAAATAGATTAGTGTTTTGCGCGAACTACAAAGAAAGTATAGATATTTATTCGATCAATGTTGATGGCTCTGATCTTCAAAGGATAACTGAATATGAAGGAAAGGATTTTACGCCACGCTATTCTCCAGATGGAAAGAAAATAATTTTTACGTCCAAGAGATCTGGCAATCCTGATATTTGGCAGTATGATATTGAAACAAAAGAATTTAAGCAGCTTACGGATTATAAAGGCAGTGATTTTTCACCGGTTTATTCACCGGATGGAAGTAAGATAATTTATATTTCAGGTGATGCAACTGAAAAGGGTGGGGAGGATCTTGAGATATATTCAATGAATCCTGATGGAACAAATGAATGTAAAATAGTAAAACGAGTTGGGTCAGACAGGCAGGTAAGCTTTTCGCCTGATGGGAGATATTTGGTCTACGCTTCAGGAATAAGTTCATCAAGCGCGGATAGGCTTGTTGTTGCAGATCTACAAGCAAGAAAAACCAAAACCCTGAAATTTGACCGTACAAAACTTGATTGGGAAATCAATGCAAAGCTTTACGCTGTGGACCCGAAAAGTGATAAGGCGCCTTTTCTTTACAAGCTTTTCTCATTCTTTACCCCCAAATGGCTTTTGCGAAGCGCTCACAATGAATCACATTTTGGAACTGATCGTTACCCGGATTGGAAATATTAATTAATTTTTTAATTATTCGTTAATAGGAGAAAAAAATGGCTAATATTAAAGACATTATTGCAAAGATAAAATCACAGTATGAGTCTGCATCTAATAATCCAAGCACGACTCAATATTGGAACCTTTCTTCAGCTCTTGATGAGCTTGAAGGTGGTTTGCGTGAATACATGCAAGTGACAACTAAAGATCAGATCACCCAGATCATTGACAGGTTAGAAGCAGGGCATGTTCTTTCTTCTGAAGATGTTGAATTGATCAAGATTTGGTTAGTAGGTGATGCGGATTATTATTTGAAGATGGAAAACAATTATAATGATTGGTTATTAGAATTAAAGAGGCTTATTGGCGAATACGAGAAGATTGATGAAGAAAATTTGGATATTACTCAGGCTTCTAAGCTTCGGGCTGAAGCATTAGACGGTATTAGAGTTCTTGGAGATATCGTGTTCTTCTTAAAACAGCAAGAAAGACTTAAAAATTTTGAAAGTTCAGTTGATGAGATAGATTCTCAGGAAAGAAAATTAATTATTGATCTTCTAAGAGGAAAGATCAGATCACCAAGGGAATAAGTTGTTTATTCTAGATTTTGTGTTATCATCTTAATCTAAATTTGTGATGAATACTAGAGGTGACAGACGTTAGACAGAAGTGTTTAGTCTATGGTTTTTAGCCTTTATTAAGGAATAATATATTAAAATGGCATTGCCTGATAAAAGTGGACATTTTGGAGAATTTGGAGGACAGTACGTACCTGAAACATTGATGGCTGTATTAGATGAGCTTTTAGGTGTTTACAATTCTTTAAAGAAAGATAAGGCATTTCAAAAGGAATTCGCCTTTTATTTGAAGGAATATGCAGGGCGACCTACCAATCTTTATTTTGCTAAACGTCTTAGCGAACAATTAAGAACATTAAAGGTCTATTTAAAGAGAGAAGACCTTCTTCACACAGGTGCTCACAAAATAAATAATACTTTAGGGCAGGTGCTGGTTGCAAAGAAGATGGGTAAGACCCGTATTATTGCTGAGACTGGCGCAGGTCAGCATGGCGTTGCAACAGCAACTGCGGCGGCTTTGATGGGATTAGAATGTGAAGTTTACATGGGGTCTGAAGATATTGAAAGACAGGCATTAAATGTTTACAGGATGAGATTGCTTGGAGCTAAAGTTATTTCTGTAACTAGCGGATCATGCACATTAAAAGATGCAATGAATGAAGCTATTCGTGATTGGGTTACCAATGTTCGAAATACATTTTACATTATTGGTTCAGTTGCAGGGCCGCATCCTTATCCTGTAATGGTGCGCGAGTTCCAGTCTGTTATTGGGCGTGAGGCAAGAAGACAGTTCCTAAAGAAGGAAGGAAAGCTTCCTGATTATTTAGTTGCATGTGTCGGCGGTGGAAGTAATGCAATGGGATTGTTTCATGCATTCTTCAATGACAAAAAGGTTAAGATGATCGGTGTTGAGGCAGCCGGAGAAGGAGTTAACACAAAGAGACATGCGGCAACAATTTCAAAGGGGCAGATAGGTGTTTTACACGGAAGCAAGAGCGATCTTCTTCAGGATGAAGATGGCCAAATAATGATCGCGCATTCAATTGCAGCGGGATTGGATTATCCGGGTGTAGGGCCTGAACATTCTTACTACAATAAGATCGGCCGCGCAGAATATGTTTCAGTCGGCGATAAAGATGCGATAAAAGGATTAAAATTGCTTTCTGAAAAAGAGGGGATCATACCTGCGCTTGAAACATCGCATGCGATCTACTACCTTAATGAACTTTCTAAGAAGGTTAAGAGAAAATCAAGTGTAATACTTTGTCTTTCAGGACGTGGAGATAAAGATGTTGGATCGATTAAGGATCTTTTGTGAACAGATTAGACAAAAAATTTGAAGAGTTAAAGCAGGCAAAAAAGAAGGCGTTTATTGCCTTTATTACTGCGGGTGATCCTAGTTTAAAGGTGACTGAGGAATTGGTCTGTTCATTTGAGAGATCTAACGTGGACATTGTTGAACTTGGCGTTCCTTTTTCTGATCCATTAGCTGATGGACCTACAATTCAGGCTGCTTCACAGAGAGCTTTGGCAAATGGTGTTACATTAAAGAAAATATTAAATACAGTAAAGAACATACGCATTAAGACTGAGATGCCAATTTGTCTAATGACTTATTACAATCCTGTTTTTCATTACGGTGAAGAGAAATTTGTTGAAGATGCAAGGAAATGTGGAGTTGACGGCCTTATAATTCCTGACCTTCCTCATCAAGAAGCAAAGATCTTGATAGCGTCTGCAAAGAAGAATGGTGTTTCTACAATATTATTCTTAACGCCTACAACAACTAAGAAAAGAATGAAAGAGGTCGTTGATGTCGCTACAGGTTTTATTTATTATGTTTCCCTCACAGGGGTTACTGGAGAAAGGAAAGCTCTTCCTACTGATGTAGCAGGGCATGTTAAAGCCGCAAAAAAGATTTCAACCAAGCCTATTTGTATCGGCTTTGGTATTTCAAATGCAGCTCAGGTCAAAGCAATGTCAAAGATCGCAGATGGAGTAATTGTAGGAAGTGCGATCGTTAAAGAGATAAACAAGAACGCAGGTCGAAAAGATATTGTAAAGAAAGTATCAAGCTACGTTGCAAAATTGAGGGGACTCTAAAAAACATGTATAAATGTGATAAATTAAAAAATGGTATTAGAATTGTAACGCATGATATGAAACAGCGCGATAGCATTTCCATTGGTTTGTGGGTTGGAGTTGGAGGGCGTTATGAAAGTGATCAGCTAAAAGGCGCTGCGCATTATCTAGAGCACATACTGTTTAAGGGTAGCAAGAAATATTCATGCAATCAGATCAAAGAGATGATAGAAGGTGTAGGCGGCTCATTGAATGCATTTACTTCTGAAGAGCAGACATGTTTTTATGCCAAGATACCGACTATGCATCTAGACAGGACCTTTGATATCTTAGCTGATATGGTTTTTCATCCAAAGATATCGTCAAGAGATGTGCAAAAAGAAAAGACTGTTATTCTGGAAGAGATCAAAATGTATCAGGATCTTCCTCAATACAGGGTTATTGAGATATTAGATGGTCTTTTGTGGCCCGACCATCCGCTAGGAAAGAGCCTTGCGGGCACGCCCGAAAGCGTTTCTTCCATGAATAGCAGAATGATCAAGAAATTCCATGAAGATTACTACACAACAAAGAATATTGTCGTTTCAGCGTGTGGCGATCTAAAGCATAGCAAGATAGTTAATTTGGCACGAAAAAAATTGTCTGATGTTTCCTTGGGAGAAAAGAGCAGTTTTGTCAAGGTTGGTGCTACTAAATCTGAGCCTAGAGTAATGTTTTTTAAAAAAGATAAGATCGG
>JAHJCZ010000074.1 GCA_018812705.1 Candidatus Omnitrophota bacterium | reverse complement strand
TCAACATATAAAAAAATAACAAAAAATTATGACTGACAATTTTCAAAAGGATTTAGAAACACAAATTTTATCAGAATTAGGCATGGAAAACATGCCGGAAGGCGCCAAAGAGAAGGCGCTAGTAAAAATGACTGAAATGGCAATTAAAAAAGTTATGCTGGCTACTATGCAGAAATTGGAAGCTGCTGACTTAGATGAGCTAACTAAAATGCGTGAACAACAGGCCACGCCCGAACAAATTCAGGATTTTTTAAAGTCTAAAATTGATAATTACGATGAAGTTGTTAAACAGGCCATGGAAGAGTTTAAAGCGGAAATGAAGCAATTGTTAAATTTAATTATTCATTCCTTGTATACTCATCCTGAAATATTTTTACGAGAGCTTATCTCAAATTCTTCAGATGCACTTAATAAAATTCGTTATCAAGCCTTAACCGATAAAAACATTATTGATCCGGAAGCAGAATTAAAAATAACCATTAATTTTGATAAAGACTCGAATGTTCTTTCTATTGAAGATACGGGAATCGGGATGAAAGAAGAGGATCTGATCAATAATTTAGGAACTGTCGCTCGTTCAGGGACATTAGAATTTTTGAATCAAATTAAAGAAGGGAAAGAATCTGTTTCTGATCATATTATTGGTCAATTTGGAGTTGGTTTTTATTCTGTTTTTATGGTTACTGATGAGGTTTCTGTGGAAACGAGATATGCGGACAAGGATTCTAAGGGATATCTTTGGAAGTCTGATGGCGAGGGTAGTTATACAATTGAAGAAACGGATAGGAAAGAGAGAGGCACAAAGATCCATTTTAAATTTAAGGATAGTGTTAAAGAGTTTGCCAGTGAAGACAGGATCAAGGGTATTGTTACTAAGTATTCTAATTTTGCGGATTTCCCTATATTTTTAGGTAAAGAAAAGATAAATACTGTTGAAGCTTTATGGAGAAAGAATGAAAGTGAAGTTGAAGAAAAAGAATTGAATGAATTTTACAAATTTATTACTAATGATTATGAAGATCCTTTGGCCCATGTTCATTTATCTGTTGAAAGTACAAAGGCTAATTTTAAAGCATTGATCTTTATTCCAAAATCTGCTCCTTATGATTTTATGAGAAATCAGAACGTAAAATCATTACATTTATATTCGAACAGAATTCTTATTCAAAGAGATTGTAATGATCTTCTGCCTGAGTATTTGAGTTTTGTTAAAGGTGTAGTTGATACTTCTGACCTGCCTTTGAATGTTTCAAGAGAAGTAACCCAGTCAAGCAGTGTAATGTCTGAAATCCGGAGTGTTTTAACTCAAAAGATTTTAATAATGCTACAACGTTTGGCGAATAAGGAGAACGAGAAGTATCTTCAGTTTTTTAAGAACTTCGGCCCTTTGCTGAAAACAGGTGTGAACCATGATTTTAGCAATAGAGACAAAATTATTGAATTGTTAAGGTTTGAGTCTTCATCTTTGAAAGAAGGTGAATTTGCATCTTTGAAGGAATATGTATCGCGGATGAAGGGAGAACAGAAAGAGATCTATTATATTTCAGGAGATAGTCGATCGATCATTGACCGCAATCCGAATCTGGAATATTTTAAAAAGAAAGAAATTGAAGTACTTTTTTTGATAGACCCGATCGATGTTCTTATAATTCCTTCTGTGCCCGAATATGATAAAAAACCTATTAAATCAATTGAGAAGGCCGATATTGATCTGATGCCTGAAGACAAAATTGATAAGCCTGAAGATAACTTATCTAAAGACCTATTGTCTATGTTTAAGACAATTTTAAAGGATAAGGTCGCAGATGTCGTTTCATCTAAAAGGCTAGTTGAGTCAGCTGTAACTTTAGTTTCAGGAAAAGACAGCATGGACCCTCAGATGGAAAAATTAATGAAGATCATGAACAAGGGTATGCCGCTGCCTCCAAATGTTAAAATTCTTGAAGTCAATACAAGCCATCCTTTGATCGGCAATTTGTCGAAAATGTATATTGCTGACAGTTCAAATCCTTTGCTGGAAAAGTCTATACTTCAGTTATTCGAAAGCGCATTATTGCTCGAAGGCAATTTGCCATCTAATGCAGATTTCATTAATAGGATGGTCGATCTAATGAAAGAGGCGACAAAATAGATAATGGTGACTAGATAATGGTGCCAGCTTGGGTTCAAGGTTCTAGTGCAACACTTTAATCTGTTAAAATAACAGAGAAAAGGAGTTGCCTATGAATCCATACCACCGATTAAACTTTGATGAACGTGAAGAAATTAGTCGCCAACTAGCTAGCGGTCTAAGTCTTCGAGCAATTGCTAAAGAGCTAAATTGATCACCAAGTACAATATTGCGTGAAATTAAACGCACATGCAAAAGTATAAAAATATATCGAGCAATCAAAGCTCAACGATATGCTAAATGGATGAAACGGATTACCAGAAAACAGCCGAAAATAAATGTAAAC
>JAHJCZ010000073.1 GCA_018812705.1 Candidatus Omnitrophota bacterium | reverse complement strand
TTGTTATTTAATTGAAATTAATTATTGACAATCTCAAATGTAATGTTATACTTTTGATTCGTATTATTGTAAATCATATTAAATATATAAGGTGAATAAAAATGATTCAAAAAACATACATGGCAAAAGCAAGTGACATTGAAAGAAAGTGCTATCTTATTGATGCAAACAATAAAGTACTTGGACGTATCGCTACAAAAGCAGCAACAATTTTAAGAGGAAAACATAAAACCATGTTTACTCCTCATGTTGATACTGGTGACATGATTATTATTATCAACGCTGAAAAAGTTAAAGTTACTGGTAACAAACTTAAACTAAAAGAATATCAAACATATTCAGGATATCATTCTGGTCAAAAATCAATTAAACTTGAAGATTTGCTTAAAAAATCACCAACTAAAGTTATTAGGTTAGCTGTTGACAGAATGATACCTTCTGGAGCGTTAGGCAGTCAAGTAAAAACAAAATTAAAGGTTTACAAAGGTGACAAACATCCTCACCAAGCACAAAAACCGATCACATTAGAAATATAGGAGCTCAGACATATCATGGTTGAAGTTGTAAAATATGGAGCAACAGGCAGACGTAAATGTTCAGTAGCCCGTGTAAATATCACGCCCGGAACAGGTGTTATTCGAGTAAACAAACGTACATTCGAAAATTATTTTCCACGAGAGACTGACCGCATAAACATCATAGAACCTTTAACAAGAACAAATACTTTAGGAAAAGTTGACATCAGTGTTAGTGTTACTGGTGGCGGTTCCACGGGCCAAGCAGGTGCTTTTCGCTTAGGGCTATCCCGTGCTTTAACTTTATTCGACCAAGAAAACAGACCGATCTTGAAAAAGGCACTATTGCTTAGGCGTGATTCAAGAATGAAAGAAAGGCAGAAGCCTGGACAGAAGGGGGCACGAAAGAAATTTCAATGGGTTAAGCGTTAACCTTGAATTTATAAAATTTTTGTTAAATAAAGAACCTATCTCCCTCGATAAAAGAGTTGACGAGATAGGTTTTTTATTTTATTATATACCATTATCTTTGCGTCGAGAATATTATATGACACGTTAACAAACATTAAGTTATTAAAGTCTTTTAACTACCCTTAGGAGATCATATGATAAGAGCAGGAATTGTTGGGATTAGCGGGTATTCTGGATTTACAGCGCTTGATTTGCTGCTAAAACATCCGAATATAATTGTTAAATATGTTAGCGCAAACAACACTACTGGAAAAATCAGCGATATATGGCCAAAACTTTCTGGACGTACAAATTTGGTTTGTGATAAATTTGATCTCAAAAAAGCAGTTGAATTATGCGATGTGATATTCTTAGCAGTCCCTCATACAATATCAATGAAAATTGTACCAGATCTATTGACTGCAAAAAAAACCGTGATTGATCTCAGCGGAGATTACCGTTTAAGCACATCTTCAGCATATGAAAAGTGGTACGGCACACCTCACGTCGATGTTAAAAACCTTAAAAAAGCTGTATATGGTCTTCCAGAAATTTATCGTGCAAGCATTAAGAAATCTAAGTTCATCTCAAACCCAGGATGTTTTCCAACAGCAGCTTTATTAGGCTTAGCCCCAATTAGTTCTATTTTTTCAGACCTAATTGATTCTATAATTATTGACGCAAAATCCGGAGTAAGCGGTGCAGGCAAAAAAGCATCTGTTGCCCTTAATTATTCAGAGACAAATGAGAATTTCAAAGCCTACAAAGTATTAAATCATCAGCATGGTCCGGAGATCGATAAATATTTGTCTAAATTTGCTAACAAAAACATGTCTGTTGATTTTGTCCCTCACTTGCTTCCATGTACTCGTGGAATCCTTGAAACAATATATGTAAGGCTAAACAACAAATTATCTTTGAATACATTGCATAAGATTTATAAACGTTTTTACAAAACTGAGCCTTTTGTAAGAATTGCAGATATTGGTCAACAACCTGAATTAAAGAACGTCACTGGAACAAATTATTGCGACATTGGATTATCAATAAGCAAAGATAATCGCCTAGTTGTTATTACAAGTGTTATCGATAATTTAGTTAAGGGGGCTTCAGGACAAGCAATTCAAAACATGAACATTATATGTGGATTTAACGAAACTCTAGGACTTATATAAAATGAAAATTATACCTGGTTCAATTACAACACCAAAAGGTTTTACGGCAAATGGTTTATGGTGCGGCATCAAAAAATCTGGAAAACTTGACCTCTCATTGATCTTTAGTGAAGTACAAGCAACAAGCGCTGCTCTTTTCACAAAAAGCTCGGTAAAAGCTGCGCCATTAATTGTTAGCCAAAAACATATAAAAAACAATAAAGCACAAGCAATTATAACGAACAGCGGAAATGCTAACTGCTTTACCGGAAAACTCGGTCTCGTATATGCCGAACATACTGCTGAACTAATAAGCAAGCTGCTTAATATAGCAACAAGCGATGTAATAGTTTCATCAACCGGAATTATTGGAAAGCCGTTTCCTTTTAAGAAAATATTAAACGCTTCAAAGGATCTTATCTCAGGCTTATCAAAGAACAACGCATCAAAAGCCGCTACAGCAATATTAACAACAGATACAAAGAAAAAAGAACTTGCCGTAGAAGCGACAATTAATAAAGTCAAAATTAGAATGGGAGCGATGTCAAAAGGTTCAGGAATGATAGCACCAAACATGGCGACAATGCTTGCCTATATCACTACGGACGCGGCTATAAGCCCGAAGATGCTAAAACTTGCATTAAAGAACGCAAATGACAAGTCTTTTAATTGCATTACAATTGACGGCTGCATTAGCACTAACGATATGGTTGTTATTATGGCCAATGGTCTAGCCAAAAATAAACCCATAACAACCCCGGGGAAAGCCTTTAATACTTTTTGCGATTGCCTAGATCACATCTGCCTAGATATGGCCAAGAAAATCGTTCTCGACGGTGAAGGTGCTACAAAATTTATTGAAATCACTGTGAGCGGAGCTAAAACAGAAAAACAAGCTCAGAAACTTGCATTAGCAGTAGCAAATTCAAACTTAGTCAAAACAGCGAATTATACAAATAATCCTAATTGGGGTCGCGTTGCAGCAGCCATAGGCTCTCTAGGAATAAAGGATATTACTGAGAACAACCTTAAAATAGGATTTAAATGTCCGAACAATCACGAGTTAAAGATCACAGCAACTATCAATCTAGGAAATAAAAGTTCAATAGCATATACTTCAAATTTAACTGCTGAATACATAAAAATAAATGGAGAATATACCTAATGGAAGACATAATTAAAAAAGCTGGTATCTTGATTGAAGCTATTCCTTATATACATGCATTCCGTAAAAAAGTTTTTGTTATTAAATATGGTGGCAGTATTCTTGACAATGCCCCGATCAGAAAAAATGTTTTAGAAGATATCGTTTTCCTTAGCTATGTTGGCATCAGGACTATACTTGTCCACGGTGGAGGACCGCATATAAGCAACCGAGTTAAAGAAGAAGGATTAAAAAGTGAATTTCATGAAGGCATTCGCATTACAGATAAAAAGACGCTAAAGATCGTTACCGAAGAGCTCGAAAAGCTAAACAGTAAAATTGTTGATGAGATCAAAGAATTAAAAGGCGATGTTACTGGGTTAAAAGGCCATGAAAATATAATTCGAGTTGAGAAAAGAGAATCATCTAAGGACCTTGGGTATGTCGGGAGCATAACTTCAATAGATAAAAACGCTCTGACAGAACACCTTAAAAAAGGCCATATTACCGTCGTTTCGCCAATGGGAATATCTGTAGAAAAACAGCCTCACAACATTAATGCGGATGAAGTAGCAAGCGCGATCGCAAATTCAATGGATGCAGAAAAATTAGTATTATTAACAAATGTTCAAGGTGTAATGCGTGATGCAGATGATCCTGATTCACTTATATCTACCTTAACAGTTGACGAAATACACAATCTAATAAACCTTAATGTAATAAAAGATGGAATGATACCAAAAGTAAATGCATGTATTGCTGCATTGAAAGCCGGGGTCAAGAAAACTCACATTGTCGATGCCCGAATACCTCATGCACTATTACTTGAGTTCTTTACGAACCGTGGTGTTGGAACACAAATTTTAAACGGATGAAAAAACAAGACATAATTAAAAATAGCGAAAAGTATATTCTTTCCACATATACAAAAACTCCTGCGATTTTTGTAAAAGGCAAGGGAATGACTTTAACAGATATTGACGGAAAAAAATATTTGGACTTTTTCCCGGGATGGGGTGTTAATAATGTTGGTCATTGTCATCCAAAAGTAATGAGCGCGGTGCGTGACCAAATATCAAAACTTATTCATGTCCCTAACAATTTTTATATCGTTAATCAGGTTAAGCTAGCAAAAGAGATCATAAGATGTTCCTTCCCAGGAAAAGTATTTTTTTGCAATAGTGGAGCAGAAGGTTGCGAAGCCGCAATTAAATTTTCAAGGATGTATGGAAAAGGACAGCGTAACGAGATCATTACGATGAAGAAATCTTTTCATGGTCGAACATTAGGAGCTTTGGCCGCAACAGGTCAGTCCAAGTATCAGGAAGGGTTTGGCCCGCTTCCTGAAGGTTTTAAAACAGTTGATTTTAATGACATTGCTGCAGTTAAAAAAGCTATCAGTGACAAGACCATTGCAATAATGATCGAACTTGTTCAAGGCGAAGGCGGCGTTAATATAGCTACAAAGCAATATGTTGAAGAATTGCGTAAGATATGCAACGAAAAAGATATGCTGCTGATCTTTGATGAAGTCCAAACAGGAATGGGAAGAACCGGAGAGATGTTTGCATTTAAGAACTACAATGTTCAACCTGACCTTATGGTATTGGCAAAAGCTCTCGGAGGAGGTCTTCCAATAGGCGCATTGGTAGCTAAAAGCCAAATTGCTGATACCTTTAAGCCCGGAATGCATGCTTCGACTTTTGGCGGAAGCCCTCTTGTAACAAAAGCAGCTCTTGGAACCTTTAAAGCTATTCACAGCGATAAAATGCTTAAAAACACAAAATTAATGGGGCCCTATATAATTAATCGACTGAAGAAATTAAAAGACAAATTTGAATGCATTATTGATATTCGTGGTCTTGGGCTAATGATCGGAATTGAATTAACAATAGAAGGCAAAGCTATATTTGAAGAATGTTTTAAAAACGGTCTTATTATTAATTGTACTCAAGGCAACATTTTAAGATTTATGCCCGCATTGAACGTTACTAAAAAGCAGGCTGACAAAGCGCTTTACATTTTGGAAAAAGCATTGGAAAAAGTAACAAATATATCATAAAGTTTTATATTCATAGTAATCCACTAGGAGAAAAAATGAAACGCGACCTTCTTTCAATTAAAGATTTATCAAATGAAGAGATCCTTGATATTCTTAAGTTAGCTACGCAATTAAAAGAATATAAAGGCCGTTCAAGAGATTATTTAAAAGGTCTGAACATTGGGCTTTTATTTCAAAAACCTTCTAACCGTACAAGAGTCTCTTTTGAAGTCGGGATATCTCAACTAGGCGGTAACTGTATTTACCTAGGCCCTAAAGAGATAAACTTGGGCGTTCGTGAATCAACAACAGATGTATCTAAAACGCTATCTCGTTATTTGAATGGGATCGTTGCAAGAACACATACACATCAAGATATTGTTCAGTTAACAAAATCAGCAGATATTCCCGTGATCAATGGGCTCTCTGATCTTTATCATCCATGCCAAGGCTTAACTGATATTTTTTCAATTAAAGAAAAATTCAAAGAGCTCAAAGGCCTAACTGTTGCTTATGTTGGCGATGGTAATAATGTTTGTCATTCATTATTATTTGGTTGTGCAAAAACAGGTATTAATTTAAAAATTGCTACGCCTAAAGGTTATGAACCAAAAGAAAGCATAGTGTCTGCAGCAAAAGCTTGTGCAAAAGAGACAAAAGCAACGATTAAATTAACAAACTCTCCCAAAGAAGCGGTTAAGGGTGCCAACATAATTTATTCTGATGTTTGGGTAAGCATGGGACAAGAAGAAGAATCACAAAAAAGACTAAAGGATTTTGAGATCTATCAGATAAACGAAGAATTAGTAAAAACAGCAGATAAGGACTATATCTATATGCATTGTCTTCCTGCACATAGAGGACAAGAAGTAACAAGTGGGATCATTGATGATAATAAACACTCAATAATTTTTGATCAAGCTGAGAACCGGCTTCATACACAAAAAGCGATTTTAATTTTTCTTTTAAGCAGCGAACACGAAGATTAATTTCTGAAATAACATATCAATATAGCTTAAGGAGAACTTTTCAATGAAAAAAGTAGTATTAGCTTATTCTGGCGGATTAGACACTTCATGCATTATCCCTTGGCTGAAAGATAAAGGATACGATACAATTGCTTTTTGCGCTGATGTTGGGCAAGGAGACAACTTTGATGCGATCAAAAAGAAAGCAATTAGATCAGGGGCATCAAAGGTTTATTGCTTTAACCTTCAAAAAGAACTTATTGAAAATTATGCATTTTTGGCTTTAAAAGCAGGTGCTCTTTACGAAGGTAAATATAATCTCGCTTGTGCTTTATCCAGACCTCTAATAGCAAAAAAGCAAGTTGAGATCGCTTTAAAAGAAAATGCTGATGCTCTTTGCCATGGATGTACAGGAAAAGGTAACGATCAGGTAAGATTTGAAACAACATTTAGATTAATGGCGCCAAAACTGGAGATCATTGCTCCTGTAAGAACATGGGAATTTAAATCGCGTGATGAAGAAATTGATTATGCTAAGAAAAAAGGTATACCCGTTAGCGTAACAAAGAAAAATCCTTACAGCATAGACACAAACATATATGGACGCGCGATCGAATGCGGCATATTAGAAGATCCCTGGCGCGAACCACCTAAATCTATCTATTTATTGTCTCAGGACCCTGAAAAAGCTCCTAACAAACCAACTTATGTGGAAATTGAATTTCTAAAAGGCTTACCTAATAAAATAAATGGAAAAGCTTACAAACCAGTTGAACTTGTTAAGAAGTTAAATGATATAGCTGGTAAAAATGGTATAGGCCGTATGGACATGATCGAAAATAGATTAGTTGGGATAAAATCACGTGAAATATACGAGAATCCAGCAGGAGAAGTATTGTTTAAAGCACTTGGAGACCTTGAGAGCTTGGTTATGGACCGTGAAACCATGCGACACAAAACACAGGCATCTCAAAAATATGCAGAACTGACATATAACGGACTTTGGTTCACACCATTAAAAGCGCAATTAGATGCTTATTTTGATAAAATTCATGAACATACATCAGGAACTATTCGCTTAAAATTATATAAAGGCAACTGTTCAGTTGTAGGCCGAAAATCAAAATATTCTCTTTATAAAGAAAAACTGGCAACATACGGAAAAGGTGACCAATTCGATCAAAAACTGGCCGCTGGTTTTAATGCCTTATGGGCAATGCCATTTATGAAATAGTTCAATAAAAGGAAATAACATGAGCAAATTTTGGGGAAGTCGATTTGAAAAAGGAACTGATAAACTAGCTGATGAATTCAGCTTTAGTATCGGATATGACAAACATCTTGCGATCTATGATGTAATAGGAAGTATCGCTCATGCAACTATGCTTGGAAAATGTAAGATAATAAGCAAAAGTGATTCTTCAAAAATAGTTTCAGGGCTAAAAAAAATTGCAATACAACTTGAAAAAGGCTCTTTCAAATTCGATATGAAGGAAGAAGATATTCATTCAAATATACAGTCGGCCTTAAAAAAGCTGATCGGTCCTGCTGCAGACAAACTTCATACTGCACGTTCTCGAAATGACTTGATCGTATTGGATATGAAGCTTTACTGCATGGATGAATTAACAATAATAATTAATCTCATTTCAAAACTTCAGAAATCAATTCTTAGCTTTGCAGAAAAAAATAAAGATGTCATTATTCCTGCTTATACACATCTTCAAGCTGCCCAAGTAGTGCTGTTATCTCATCACATGCTTGCGTATATTGAAATGTTGGAAAGAGACAAACAAAGAACGTTGGATACTATTATTCGTACCAGCTCAATGCCTCTTGGAAGCTGTGCCCTGGCAGGCACTTCTTTACCAACTGACAGAGATTTCGTTACTGAAGAATTAGAATTCCTAACAACAACAACAAACAGCATTGATTCAGTAAGCGATCGTGATTTTATAATTGAAGCGCTTTCAAGCATTGCAATATTAGGTATGCATTTTTCTCGAATCAGCGAGGATCTAATTATTTGGGCTACGAGTGAGTTTAACTATGTCAATATTGATTGGAGCCTGTGTACTGGTTCATCAATTATGCCTCACAAAAAAAACCCTGATATTTTGGAACTTATTCGCGGTGAAACAGCAAAACTTTACAGCAACCTTAGCGAAGTACTGATCCTCACAAAAGGGTTGCCGTTAACATACAATCGTGACCTTCAGCTTGATAAACCGCCGCTGTTTGAGTCAATTGATAAGATCAAATACATAATAGCTTTAATGACAAAACTCTTTTCAAGCCTAAAAGCCAACAAAACACGTTTAGCTAAGAGAATTGAAGATGAGTCCTTTTATACTGTTGATCTGATGGAATATCTTATAAAGAAAGGTGTTTCCTATCGAGAAGCCCATGACATAATAGGCAAAATGGTAAAAGAATGCCTCGATAAAGGCAAAAAGATATCAGATCTATCGAAAGAACAGCTTAAAAGTTATTGTCCAAAATTTGAGCTTGATGCGAAGAAATTGCTTAATGCAAAGAGCTCAGTAGAAAACAAGAAATCGTTTGGGTCTACAAACCCAAAACTTGTAGCAAAACAAATTGAGAACTGGAAGAAATATTTTACATTATAGAAAGATTTAATTATGCATGATTTTAAATACAAGAATGGTGAATTCTATTGCGAAAACGTAAAAGTAAGTTCTGTCGCCAAAAAGGTCGGAACACCATTTTACCTTTATAGCTATAAAACATTAGTAGATCATTTCAATAAAATAAAAAAAGCTTTTAAAGATATAGATCCCTTGATCTGCTTTGCTATGAAATGTAATGACAACATGGCTGTTGTTAAATCATTGATCGACCAAGGCGCTGGCTGCGATATTGTCTCAGTTGGAGAACTTAAAAAAGCTCTTATAGTGAACGCAGATCCTAAAAAAATAGTCTTTGCATCCGTTGGAAAAACTGAAGAAGAGATCTCAGCTGCACTTAAAGCAGGAATTTTATTCTTTAATGTTGAGTCTCTGCCCGAATTAGAAGAGATAAACCGTATTTCTAAAAAGCTACGGATCAAAACACAGGCAACCTTAAGGATAAATCCGGATGTTAAAGCAATTACAAATGATAGAATTGCTACTGGCACTTTAGATAAAAAGTTCGGTATAGACCTAGAAACTACAAGAAAGATCCTAAAAAGACAAAAAGATTTTCCAAATGTAAAAATAAATGGGATTCATATGCATATTGGCTCACAAATATTATCAGTTGAGCCTTATGTAATTGCTCTAAAAAAGATCAATGAATTCCTAAAAAGCATCGAAAAAGACGGCATAAAGCTGGAATATTTGGATATTGGCGGAGGCATAGGAATAAACTATCTAGGCAATGAAGCAAATACAGTACAAATGTTCGCTGACGCAATAATGCCTCAATTAAAAAAAACAAGACTTAAAATTATTTTTGAACCAGGAAGGTTCATAGCAGGCAATGCGGGGATATTTGTTACCAAAGTGGTTTATTTTAAAGACAATGGAGTAAAGAATTTTTTAATTGTTGATGCTGGAATGAATGATTTTATGCGTCCATCTTTGTACAATGCTTATCATGAAATAGTCCCTTTAAAGAAAACATCTGCAAAAAAGATAAAAGTTGATGTAGTCGGGCCTATATGTGAAAGTGGAGACTTCTTTGCTAAAGACCGAATGCTGCCCAAACTAAACAAAGATGATATTATTGCAATGATGGGAGCAGGGGCATACGGATATGTAATGGCCAGCAACTATAATGTTCGAGGACGCCCGGCAGAAGTAATGGTAAAGGGCAGCCGTTTTGAGATCGTAAAGACAAGAGAAACATTCAGCGACCTAACTCGCGGAGAGAAAATCCCAGGATTCATAAAATGAAAAAAATAAAATTTACAAAGATGTCCGGTGCAGGAAACGATTTTATTGTTGTTGAAAAAACCCCTGGTATCTGCCACAAAAAACTAGCAAGGACTGTTTGTGATCGAACCAATGGCATTGGAGCTGATGGATTACTTGTTCTCGATAAATCAAAATCTTGCGATCATAAAATGCGAATTATCAATGCAGATGGAACAGAAGCGGAAATGTGTGGTAATGGGGCTAGGTGTTTAGCTGCTTATATCGTAAAAAATAAGAAAACTAAAAAAAAGCTGTTTTCCGTCGAAACAAAAGCTGGAACTATCATGGGAGAAGCTGATAAAGAAACGGCTATTGTAAAGCTAAGCGATCCTAAAGACTATACTCCAAACATTCCCCTGGATCTTAGTGGAAGAGAAATTCAAGTTAGTTATATTGATACCGGAGTGCCACACGTAATTGTTTACGTTCATAGTATTGACCACATTGATGTAAGAGGGATCGGAAGAGCTATTCGTTTTCATAGCAGATTTGAGCCTCGAGGCACAAACGTGAACTTTGTTGAACAAGAAAGCATGAACATTGTTACTGCCAGAACCTATGAGCGAGGCGTTGAAGATGAAACTAAAGCATGTGGCACCGGAAGCGTTGCGTCTGCTTTGATCACTTACTTAAAGCTTAATCCTGATATTACAGATAAAAAGAAGGCATCTATGCAGGTTAGAACTAAGAGTGGAGAAATCCTAAAGGTTACCTTTGATCTTACCCAAGGGAACATTTCAAATGTCTGGTTAAAGGGTAGTGCAAAATTTATTGCTGAAGGTGAATATTTTCTAAAGTAGTATCTTAATCAATTCTCACAATAAAGTCTCTAATAAGAACTCATCGCGCAAAATAGGAGTTAGTCATGTTTAAAGGTTCAATCGTTGCTATTATTACACCATTTACTGAAACGGGAGTAAATGAAGATAAACTAAAAGAGCTAGTTGAATTTCAAATAAAAAATGGAACAAATGGTATTGTGCCTTGCGGTACTACGGGAGAATCTCCAACTTTAACAACTGAAGAGCACGACCGAGTTATAGAAGTATGCATTGAAGCTGCGAACAAAAGAGTGCCTGTAATAGCAGGAACAGGGTCAAACTCGACCGCTGAAGCAATACATTTAACACAACATGCTGCAAAAGCAGGCGCAGACGCAGCTTTAGTTGTAACACCATATTACAACAAGCCAACACAAAAAGGCCTATATCTTCATTTTAAAGCTGTTGCAGAAAGCGTAGACATTCCCATCATTCTTTACAACATTGAAGGACGATGCGCGAGAAATATAGAAACTGAGACTGTTGCTAAATTAGCAAAAGACTGTAAAAATATCATCGGTGTAAAAGAAGCCTCCGGAAACTTAGAGCAAGTAGCTGCTGTGAGAAAGGCTTGTGGTGATAGTTTTATAATCTTATCCGGTGATGATGCCCTAACCCTGCCTATGATGGAATTGGGTGGCGTTGGAGTTATCTCTGTAGTAGCAAATATAGCACCAGCAGATGTAGTTAAAATGATAGCTGCCTATAACAGCGGAGACAAAGACAAAGCTTATAAAATTAACGAAAAGCTTCTTCCTCTTGTTAAAGCAATGTTTGTTGAGACAAATCCATCACCCGTAAAAGCTGCTGCTGAATTTATGGGGATCTGCTCAGGGAAAACACGTTTACCCTTATGTGAATTAGAACCTGAAAATCTTGAAAAAGTAAGATCAGCACTTAAAGATTACGGACTGATTACTTAACAAAGGATATACATTATGATTAAATTAGCTATTAGCGGCAGTATGGGCCGCATGGGACAAAAGATCTATGATCTTGCATCAAAAGACAGTCGATTTAAAGTTACAACACTTCTTGAACATAAAGCTAATCCTAGTGTAGGTAAAAAGATAGCTGGTATAGAGATCACTTCTGACATCAGTAAATTAGAAGGAAGCGCTGTTCTTATCGACTTTACTTTACCCGATGGGACTATTGAGAAATTAGATGCCTGCATTAAGAACAAAGTTGCAATGGTTATTGGAACTACTGGCTTTACAAAAGAACAATCTAACAAGATTGAAGAAGCCTCAAATGAGATCCCAATTGTTTTTGCCTCAAACATGTCTATTGGCGTGAATGTCATGTTCAAGGCTACTGAATTAGTTTCAAAAAAACTAAAAGATATTCAAAGCATAAAAGTTTACGAAGAACATCATTGCCACAAAAAAGATGCTCCTTCAGGAACTGCAAAAACCATTGCAAATATTGCAGAAGAAAACTCAAACAAAAAAGTAGTTTTTGAGCCTGAACCGTTAAGAGAAGGTGAAATCATTGGCAATCATGAAATAACCTTTGATTCTGAGTTTGATATTTTTAAAATGTACCATCACGCAAAAGACAGGAACATGTTCGCGCTTGGTTCTCTTGAAGCTGCAGCATTTCTAAATCATAAGCATGCTGGGCTTTTCAATATGCAACAAGTATTAGGTTTAGACAGTATTAAAATCAATTAAAACAACTAGTAGAAAGGGAGCACCTCGATGTCAATCAACATTGAATTTTCAGAAAGATTAAAAGCTTTACCGCCATATTTGTTCATTGAAATAGATAAAGCAAAAAGAGCTGCGGTAGCAGAAGGAAGAGATGTTATTAATTTAGGTATCGGCGATCCTGATTATGGAACACCTCAACATATTATCGATGCCTTGAAAGAAGCTGTTGAAGATGCTAATAATCACCACTATGCCTTTGATGCAGGATTACCGGAACTCCGCAATGAAATTAAAACTTGGTTCAGTCGTAGATTCAATGTTGAACTCGACCCAGATAAAGAAATATATCCTTTGATTGGTTCAAAGGAAGGTCTTGCACATTTACCACTCGGGATTATTAATCCTAAAGATAAAGTCCTTTTAACGGATCCTGCATATCCAGCATACAGGCCATCTATTGAATTTGCAGGTGGAAATATAACATACATTCCTCTTAAGGCAGGAAATGACTTTCTTCCTAACCTTGATCAAATAGAGAAGATAAATAACATCAAAATGATGCTTGTTAATTATCCAAACAATCCAACAGCTGCTGTCGCAACAAAAGAGTTTTATGAAGGACTGGTAAAACTTGCCAGAGAGAAAAGTTTTATTATCGTTTCTGACATGGCCTATTCAGAAGTTTACTACGACAACGAAAAACCTCTAAGCATACTTGAAATCGAAGGTGCTAAAGATGTTGCTGTTGAGTTCCATTCACTATCAAAAACATATTATATGACTGGCTGGAGGATCGGATGGGCCTGTGGTAATCCAACTCTTATTGCTGCTCTTGCAAAAGTAAAATCAAATTTTGATTCAGGCATATTCCAAGCGATACAAGTTGCTGGAATTGCTGCTCTTAAAAGCGATCCCTTAGTTACTCAGGATATGAGAGAGCTTTATCAAGATCGTCGCGATTATCTTATTAATGGTCTAAGAGGTTTTGGATGGAAAATAACTCCGCCTAAAGCCGCTTTTTATGTTTGGGCAAAGATACCTAAGGGGTTTTCTTCTTCTATGGAAACAGCTAAAGCGTTCTTAGACAAAGCTGACATAGTTGTAACGCCAGGCAATGGTTTTGGCGAAAGTGGAGAAGGCTACATTCGGATGGCATTGACAGTTTCAAGAGACAGGATTAATGAAGCTGTAACACGTATCAGTAAAATCATCTAAAATAAGGTTTTTAAGTGGCCACTATTTATCTAGGATTAGGTTCTAATCTGGGAGACCGAAGAGCCAACATTGATAGATCAGTTTCTTTACTTGTTGATAATGGTATTATTATACTTAAACATTCAACAATTATTGAAACCGATCCTGTCGGTGGCCCAGAACAAAACAAATTCTTGAACGCTGTCATAAAAGCAGAGACGGAACTCTCTCCGCTAGAAATACTTCAACTAATAAATACTATCGAAAAACAACTTGGCCGTGTACGCACAATTGCTAATGGTCCAAGGTCAATTGACATTGATATTTTGCTTTTCGACAAAATAGAAATGAATGACTCAACTTTATCTATTCCGCATCCACGAATGTTAGAACGCGACTTTGTCTTAACACCTTTAAAAGAAATTGAACCTGGTCTTGTTAAGGAACTTCTAAATGCGAACAATTAAATCTATAAACTCACTAAAACGTGAACTAAAAATAATTAAATCAAAAAACCAAACAATTGGATTTGTTCCGACTATGGGCGCCTTCCATAAAGGCCACCTTTCTTTAATGCGCAATGCTCGTCGTGATAATGACATAGTTATCGTTAGCATTTTTGTGAACCCTACACAATTCGGGCCAAAAGAAGATTTTGAAAAATATCCTCGCCAAATAAAGATTGATGAATTATTTGCAAAAAAAGAAAAAGTTGATATAATATTTTATCCGTCGGCAAAAGAGATCTATAAAGACTGTCATTTGACATACGTAAACGTAACAAATATTTCGAAAGTTTTATGCGGTAGATCACGACCCAATCATTTCGAAGGCGTTACAACTATTGTTTCTAAACTAATAAACATAACAGAACCAGATGTTATGTATTTAGGCCAGAAGGATGCTCAGCAAGCTGTCATTATTAAAACAATGGTCAAAGACCTCAACTTTAATGTTGCTATTAAAATTTGTCCAATTGTTAGAGAAAAAGACGGACTTGCAATGAGCTCCAGAAATAGTTATTTGTCACAAAAGCATAGACAAGAAGCACCTTGTCTTTACAAATCGCTAAAAGAAGCAAAGAAAATGATTCTTGCAGGAAACACTAACAGCAAAAGTATTTTAAGTTGGGTAGCTTCAAATATTAAAAATAACAGTTCAGGAATTATCGATTACACTGAGTGCATTAACGCAGACACCCTAATGCCAATATCAAGGATCAAAGGCAGAGCAATGATTGCTCTTGCAGTTAAATTCAGAAAAACTAGGCTAATAGACAATATTCTTTTTCATTTAAAATGAAACCAAAAAAAAGAAAATTAAAAATAGGTATTGTCGGCTGTGGCGCCATTGGTTCTAGATTGGCACAAAGCATAAAAAGAGACCTTAAAGATGACTGTCAGCTTTCATCAATATTTGACATAGACCCATCGAAATCAGAAAAGCTCCAAAAAACACTTTCCAATAAAGTCATTATCGCACCAACATTAGATAAATTAATAAAAAATGCGGATTTAGTTATAGAAGCTGTTAACTCCCCCAACACAAAAGAAATTATCAAAAGCATAGTTTCATCTAAAAAAAGCGTATTAGCCATGAGTGTCGGAAAACTTCTGAACGCAAAGAATATTTTTGATATAGCTAATAAAAACAACTGTACTGTTTTAATTCCTTCTGGAGCAATTGCCGGTGTAGATGCTATAAAGGCAGCTAAGCTTGCAGGAATTAAAAGCATTTCAATAACATCAAGAAAGCCTCCTCGAGGCTTAGTCGGAAATCCTTACTGTTTAAAGAAAGGTATAGATTTATTAAAAATTAGTAGAGAAACTTTGATTTTTAGTGGTAAAGTATCTGAAGCAGTAACGGCTTTTCCTCAAAATATAAATGTTGCTGCAACGATAGCTCTTGCAGGTGATGTTGAAAAAATACTGAGAGTTAGGATCATTACTTCACCAAAGTTTAAAACAAATTCTCATGAAATTGAGATGATAGGAAATTTTGGAAAAATGATAACACGTACTGAAAATTTACCTTGTCCTGATAATCCAAAAACCAGCTACTTGGCAGTTTTATCAGGATTGCAAACTTTAAAACAATATTGCAAAGGCATCTTTATTGGAACATAGTGTTCTTTGTTTCAATTTTTTAACTTAATAAATAACAGAAGTCGTTAACCTAAAAACGGGGAGGTGAATTAATGGCTGTGAAAAAAGTTGCAAAAGTAGGCATCAAAAAAGAAAGTGGATACCTATACTTTGTGGACAAAGAAGGTGACATTTCTTGTGCTCAAATGGCACGCGGCAACAAAAAAGGCGGAAAACCTAAGAAAGTTGCTAAAGTTGGGATCAAAAAAGAATCCGGTTTTCTATATTTTATTGATAAAACTGGCGACATTTCTTGCGCAAAAATGGTAAGAGGCGGAAAGAAAAAGAAAGCAGCTAAAAAAGTAGTGAAAAAAGCTGTGAAAAAAGTTGCTAAAAAAGCTGTGAAAAAAGTTGTTAAAAAAGCTGTGAAAAAAGTTGTTAAAAAAGCTGCTAAAAGAAAGTAAATTAGCAAATTTGTAATATAAAAACAGCCTCTGTTATTTATTAACAGAGGCTGTTTTTTTCTTTTATTTATCATTTATTTGTATATAATTAATCAATGACTATGGACTGTATTACAATACGTGGAGCAAAAGAGCACAATCTTAAGAATTTCGACCTTACTATACCTCGAAATAAATTTGTTGTTGTAACAGGCTTGAGCGGTTCAGGGAAATCTTCACTAGCTTTCGATACAATTTATGCTGAGGGGCAAAGACGTTATGTTGAAAGTTTATCCGCTTATGCTCGCCAATTCCTAGAACAGCTACAAAAACCAAATGTAGAACATATAGATGGACTGTCCCCCACAATTTCAATTGAACAAAAAACTACTAGCAAAAATCCTCGATCAACTGTAGCAACTCAAACCGAGATATACGACTATTTACGCCTTTTATTTGCAAGAACCGGAACCCCCTACTGCTACAAATGCGGGAAAATCATAGAAAGACAATCCTCTCAAGAAATCGTAAACCAGATCTTTAAGAACAAAGCCGAATCTAAAATACAAGTTTTAGCACCCATCATAAGGGGCCGTAAAGGAGAGTACCGAAACATAACAGAAAGGGTTACAAAGGCAGGCTTCTCAAGATTAAGAGCTGACGGAACAATGTACAGCGTTACAGATACCGTAAAATTGGACAAATATAAAACACACAATATTGAAGTAATTGTGGACCGCTTAACAATTAAACCTAGCATTAAGAAACGCTTAACAGATTCTATTGAAACCGCTCTGGAAATTTCTTCTGGGCTCATAATTGTCTCAACAGAACAAAAAGATGGTAGTTATTCAGACAGGATTTTTAGCGAAAATTTTGCTTGTACTGATTGCGGCATTAGCATTGAAGAGATCGAGCCTAGAATATTCTCGTTCAATTCTCCTTATGGCGCTTGCACCACGTGTAATGGCCTTGGGACAAAAATGGAAATCGATCCTGAACTGCTTATCCCTGACACAAGCAGACCTTGGATCAATTCAATTGCACCCGCAAAACGTGGCAGAAGACATTATCTTATGTACTATCGTGCAGTTATGCGTGAACTTGCTGAAATCTACGAGCATCCACCAACAAAGCTTTTTTCTGAACTTCCTGACAATTTCTGTAATATTTTATTCTATGGTTCAGACGATAACATCTGGGGAAAACCATATGAAGGCGTTATTCCTTATTTGGAAAGAATGTGGAACGAAACTGATAGCGAATGGTTGAAAGATGAGATATCTAGATACATGTCATCACAACATTGCAATACCTGTAAAGGTTCTCGCCTTAAAAAAGAAACATTAGCAATAAAGATAAAGAATCTCAACATATCCGAGATCACATCTTTTTCCATTAAAGAAGCAAAAAAGTTCTTCACTTCACTGAAATTTCCTAAAGAGAAGCAAACCATCGCGGATCAGGTATTAAAGGAAATCCTGAGACGCCTTGATTTTTGTATCAATGTTGGTCTCGAATATCTCACATTAAACAGGAAAAGTTCAACATTGTCAGGCGGAGAAGCAGAAAGAATTCGTCTAGCGACCCAGGTTGGCTCAGGGCTAGTGGGAGTTATCTATATATTGGATGAACCAAGCATTGGGCTTCATCAAAAGGATAACCAAAAATTATTATCTACTCTCCACTCGTTAAGAGACATTGGCAATTCTTTAATAGTTGTTGAGCATGACGAAGAGACTATAAGGAACTCAGACTTTATTATAGATGTAGGCCCTCTTGCCGGTGAACATGGAGGCGAAATTGTTTATGCGGGAGAGCTGCCTGGATTATTAAAATGTGAGAGATCTTTAACCGGACAGTACTTAAGCAAAAAGCTGTTTATACCTACTCCTAAAAACAGAAGAGATACATCAAAGTGCAAAAAATTAAGTGTTCTCGGGGCGCAGGAAAACAACCTAAAGAACATTGACATTACAATTCCCTTAGGTTCTTTCGTTTGTGTTACAGGTGTTTCTGGTTCTGGGAAATCAACACTTGTTGACTACATATTATACAGAGCCCTTGCAAAAGAGATCAACAATTCCAAAGAGAAGCCAGGAAAACATAAAAAGATCACTGGCATTGAAAATATAGATAAAATAATTGAAGTCGACCAATCTCCTATCGGCAGAACACCGCGCTCAAATCCGGCAACATATACTGGAGTCTTTAGTCACATAAGAGATCTTCTCAGCCATCTTCCTGAATCAAAAGTGAGAGGTTTCAAACCAGGCCGTTTCAGCTTTAATGTCAAGGGCGGACGGTGCGAGGCATGTAAGGGAGATGGCATTAAAAAAATTGAAATGCATTTTCTACCTGATGTTTATGTTGTTTGCGAAGTCTGCTCTGGAAAAAGATTCACTGACCAAACATTGGAAGTCGAGTATAAAGGTAAAAACATATCAGAGATATTAGACCTCTCTATTGAGGAAGCATTATTATTATTTGATAAGATACCAAGAATTAAAAAAATTTTACTTACCCTTTGCGATGTAGGACTTGAATATATCAAGCTAGGCCAATCTTCAACAACTTTGTCTGGAGGGGAAGCTCAAAGAGTTAAATTAGCTAGTGAATTATGCAAGCAATCAACGGGAAACACATTTTACATTCTAGATGAACCAACAACAGGATTACATTTTGCAGACGTACACAAGCTTTTAGAAGTACTTCAGCGATTAGTAGACAAAGGCAACACTGTTTTAATAATCGAGCACAATATGGAAATTATTAAAAATGCAGATTACATAATTGACCTTGGTCCAGATGGTGGAGATAAAGGAGGTAAATTGGTTTTTTCCGGAACACCAGAAGACCTAATTAAACATAAAACCTCACATACAGGTCGTTATCTTAAAAAAATTCTTTAAAATTATCCCTTCTCA
>JAHJCZ010000072.1 GCA_018812705.1 Candidatus Omnitrophota bacterium | reverse complement strand
TCTGTGATTTTCAGGAAGGTTGACTGGCGGAATGCCAGAAATCAGGGAAAGCCTTGTGCCGACAAACATCAAATACATCGGAATGCTGATAATCGCGGCATTAATGGTGCGCTTATATTCTTGAACGGGGAGGGGCCTTTTGTGAGAGGGCCTTTTGAAATAAAACTGTTGCATGATTTTAGTTTAAGGTTATAATAATAAAAATTAGGAAAAAGTCCCGAGTTGAAGGGGGAAATCCCGGACGTTAAAAAAGTAAAACCTTCGTGGCGGAACGCTGCGAGGGATTTTTTATTATTTGTTCAACAACTTGGAACTTGTCAAGATAAAGGAATTAGGTTAAAATAAAAAACTTCACTATTCGTTTGATTTGAGCAAGTATTAATATCTTTTTAATAAGGATGATTATGAGTATTATTGATAAATTACAAGCGAAGCCCTTCTTAAAATGGGCTGGAGGCAAAGGACAGCTTATTAGCCAGATGCAAGAGTGTCTTCCGAAGGATTTGTTTTGCTCAGGTCGAATTAAGAATTATTTTGAGCCGTTCCTTGGTGGTGGGGCTGTTTTTTTCTGGCTTGCAAGCGAATTTGATTTTGAAAATATATATTTATATGAAATTAATTCTGAAGTGGCGAATTGTTATAGAACAATTAAGAATCGAATAAATAAATTAGTTTCTGAATTGGGTGAACTTGAGAGGGAATATTTTTCACAGATTGATGAAAAAAGGGAGAAATTTTATTATTCTAGAAGGGCTGAATACAACGAGTTAATTCTGAGTACGGCACCTAATAACACCGTGAGGAAGGCGGCTTTGCTGTTGTTTTTAAATAAAACCTGTTTTAATGGCCTCTATAGAGTAAATTCAAAGGGTGAGTTTAATGTCCCTTTTGGTAGATATAAGAATCCGAACATATGTAATGAAAGCAACCTTTTTGCTGTAAAAGAGGCTTTGAAAAACGCTGAAATTATTAATGGGGATTTTTCCAAATGTTTACAGTATGCAGATTCACAATCTTTTGTTTATTTTGACCCACCATATCGACCACTTTCACAAACAGCAAGTTTTACAAGTTACTGTCAAGACTCTTTTAGCGACAGCGAGCAAGTTCGATTGAAGGAAGTTTTTGATGCATTGGATAAAAAGGGTGCTCTTGTAATGTTGAGCAACTCTGATCCTAAAAATATCGACCCAAAAGATAATTATTTTGATGATCTTTACAGAGAATATGAAATAGTTAGATTAAAAGCGACAAGGATGATTAACTGTAACGCAAGTAAAAGGGGCGAAATTAAAGAAATTTTAGTGAGGAATTATTAAAATGAAATATTTAGATATTTATAAAACAATTGCAGTAAATCAAGCAAAGAAACATTTCAATATTTAATATCGAATCTCAAAGACTCGAACACTTATTGGGATTATTTTGTCAACTGGAATAAAGTTTTCGGTAACCTTCGAGATATTGAATTAAATCTTAATATCTTAAATTATCTTATTGGCAAAAAAGATTTTGATAAGGAATTCAAGTATTTGCTTAAGAAGTATCCTGTTGTTAATTCAGTCCTTCCTGTGTTGTTGGCTTGTAGAGAAAAAAATTTTAATATTTTGACAAAATATACAGGGGATGGTTTGCAGTATGACAAATTCACTTTCAAACAACCTTCTGCTGATGACGCACAGATAGAGAAAGCCCTTAATTTTGTCAAAGGAACGGGGTTAATTAATCTTTTTACAGATGAAAAGATTAAGAATGTTGTAGATTATGTAACGGGTGTTGAAGTTGGATTAGATAGTAATGGTAGAAAAAATCGTGGTGGTACTACAATGGAAAATATAGTAGAGGTTTTTATTAAGAAAATTTGTGATGATAATGGATTTGATTATATTCGTGGTGCAACTTCCAAGACGATTAAAGCCAAATTCAATAAAGATGTTCCTGTTGACAAATCTTCGAGAATTTTTGATTTTGCGGTTTATAATAAGAAACAAATTTATCTTTTAGAAACTAATTTTTACGGTGGAGGTGGGTCAAAGTTAAAATCTACAGCAGGTGAATATAAGTCTCTATATGATTTTTTAAGAAAGGCGGGTGTTCCTTTCATTTGGATTACAGATGGGCAAGGTTGGAAAACAACAGAGCGACCTTTAGAGGAGACATTTAACCATATTGATTATTTATTGAATCTTTCAATGCTTGAACAAGGTATTTTGAACAAAATTATTAAGGATAATTTATAATGCAAAAGCCAACAGAAGAAGATAACCAAGTGCAAACGACTACAGTGTGGACTTTTCCTGAGAGAGGAAAGTGGGCAACTCATAGTGCTAAATATCGAGGAAATTGGGCACCACAAATACCAAGGAATATAATTCAGCTTTATTCTCAGGAAGGTGATATTGTTTTGGATCCAATGGTTGGAAGTGGAACAACGATGATTGAAGCTAAACTGCTTGGTCGAAAAGGGATTGCTTATGATATTCATCCTGAGGTTGCAAAATTAGCGAAGGAAAGCTGTAAGTTTGAAAGTGAGAAAAAAGTTCCCGAACCTCACGTAGAGCAAGGTGACGCAAGAAATCTAAAAAATATTAAGGATAATTCCGTCGACCTTATTGCAACACATCCACCTTATTTGAATATCATTAAGTACGGAGAAAAAGATGTTGATGGAGATTTGTCCTCCTCTAGTAGTTTAGATAAATTTTGTGAACAAATAGGTAAGGTTGCTCAGGAATGTTGTAGAGTTCTTAAGCCGGGCAAATATTGTGCAATCTTGATAGGCGATACTCGAAGAAGGCGACATTTTGTTCCGTTGGCATACAGCGTTATGCAGGTATTTTTGAAGGAAGGATTTATTCTTAAAGAGGACATTATTAAATTACAGCATAATTGCTCAACAACAAGATATTGGAATGCTCAAAAGCGTGATTTTCAATTAATTATGCATGAGCATTTATTTGTTTTTAGAAAAC
>JAHJCZ010000071.1 GCA_018812705.1 Candidatus Omnitrophota bacterium | reverse complement strand
AGGATGATGCAATAAATATTATCAATCAGCTTGGCTTGCTTCCCGTATCTATAGTGGAAGAAGAGACGAAGAGGGATGGGAAGAAAATTGTTCTGGCAAGAAAAGTTAGGACAAAAGAGCTGTATGTGTTTAGCAAACAGCTTGTGAACCTTCTTCGTGCGGGTGTCTCTCTTCTTAAAGCACTAACGATTATTGAGGAACAAACATCTAATCAGTACTTTAGAAAAATTATTTATTATATTGTTCAAGGCGTGAGGAATGGAAAATCATTTTCCGAATGCATATCAGAATATAAAAATATATTCCCATATCTATATGTGACAATGGTAAGAGCTGGCGAGGAAAGTGGTAATTTGCAGGAAATGTTATCAAATGTTTCGAAGCATCTTCAGCGACAAGAAGATATAGCGTCGAAAATAAGAATGGCCATGGCATATCCGATCTTTATGGCTGTTGTAGGAGTTGCGACAATTTGTTTTATTTTAACTTTTGTTTTGCCCAAGATGTCATCATTGTTTGAAACAATGGGGGATTCATTGCCACTTGTAACCGTAATATTAATTAAAGTCAGTGCCTTTCTCTCGAAATGGTGGGCATGGGTCATAATTGCAGTATTAAGTATTGCTTTTGGATTTCAACAATGGGGAAAAACAAAAATAGGCAGATTTGCTTCAAGCAAGGCAATGCTGAGGTTACCATTTTTTGGTGAGTTAGTATTGAAAAGTGAATTAACAAGATTTTCGACGACTCTTTTATTGCTAATTAAAAGTGGAATTCCATTAGTCAGAGCCTTAGGGATAGCAACACCAGTAATTAATAATGATTTGCTGAAATTACAGTTAAAAAAATGTGAACAGGATATTATTTCTGGAGGTTCATTGGGTGAAACATTAAAAGCATCTAGTGAAATACCTGTGATGATGGGGCACTTGATATCAATTGGAGAAGAGTCTGGAAGTCTTAATGATGTTTTAGCTGAAGTTGCTGAAACTTATGAGCAGGAAATCGATGAGAAGATAAAAATGACTACAACATTGCTCGAGCCTGTGATGATCCTGGTTGTGGGGTTTATTGTGGGTTTTATAGTTTTTGCCATGTTATTACCAATATTCCAGGTTGACGTGTTTGCATGATATTGCATTTTTCTGTTAATAATGAAATGAAAAAAGCGACGAAAATATTATCTATATTGATCTTTGTTTTTTTATGTCAAAGTGTTTTTATTGCAAGAGATGCTTGCTCAATTACTTGGAGAGAGGAAAAAGGAAAGCATTTTATTATAAAATATCCATCTAGCGAAAAAGTGTTGTGGGCTCGAAATATTCTTAACAAGTCTGAGATCTACTATGATAAGGTGGCGCAAGATATAGGTTATGCACGGTATAGGAATTTTTGGACATGGGACAACCGCGCGGTTATTACTATATATTCTGATAGAAAAGCTTTTGTTGAAGCAACTGGTCAGCCTGAGTGGTCAAGGGGCGGTGCGATCGGGCATAAAAAATTATCCAGCACACGGGGCATTATTTCATTTATTCAAGAAGGCGCATTTATTAATGAAATCCTTCCTCACGAGATCAGCCATTTGATTCTTTGGGATTTTATTGGTTTCGAAAAAGTGATACCTATGTGGTTCGAAGAAGGCGTTGCACAGTTACAGGAAGTTGAAAAAGTTGAACTAGCACGTCGAGCAATGAAGCAATTAGTTGATGAAGATGAATATGTTCCGTTCAATGTATTGTTTAATGTTGATATTCGGGACGAAGAAGATTCTTTAAAAGTAACTGTTTTTTATTTGGAAAGCTATTCGATAGTCAAGTTCTTGATAGATGAATATGGGAACCAACGTTTTGGAAGCTTATGTAGGAATTTGCGTGATGGTAAGGATTTTGAAAATGCACTGAAAGATGCCTATGTGTTAAAGGTCAAGAGTGTTGAAGACCTTGAAAAAAAATGGTTAAGTTATATGAAAAAATAGTAAATCTGTTGTATGATAATGTATAGCAATTATATAGATAAATTAGATATTGAAATTTGGAGGAAATATGAGATCTTTACGTAAACAAAATAAAGCATTTACTTTAATTGAAATTATGTTGGTGGTTATTATTATTGCAGCTTTATCTGCAATGGTCGTTCCTAGGCTTGTTGGAAGAAGTGAACAGGCAAAGGTTTCTGTCGCAAAGTCTGATATTAACTCTCAGTTAGCTACAGCATTAAAGCTTTATGAACTTGATAATGGGACATTCCCTTCTGCAGAACAAGGTTTGGTTGCTTTAAGAAAGAAGCCTTCTACTACTCCTGAAGCACGCAATTGGAATGGTCCATATATTGAAAAGGATCCAATAGATCCTTGGGGTTCACCTTATGTCTATGTTTCTCCAGGAAAGAAGAGGCCAGATTATGATTTGAGCTCTTTAGGAAGTGATAAAAATAATTCTGGGGATGATATAAATAATTGGGAAGAATAAAAATTAAGTAGTTTTGTAAAACTAAGTATATATAAGTGTTTCGTAAGAGAAAAAATATTACCCTGAATATGAAAGATAAGTTGTCTAAAAAAAGCAGACGACTTTGTTCTTCAGATTCAGGGTTTACTTTTGTTGAAGTAATGGTTGCTCTTGCAGTATTATCATTAGGGATCGTTATAATATTTAAAGGATTTATTGTTTCTTTAGATCGTTTGAGTTACCTGACAAATAGACTTTATGCGACGACGTTGCTTGATAATAGGATAACTGCTATTGAAAGAATGCTAAGAGTATATGAAACTTTACCGTTTGATCTCAACAGAAAAGAAAACATTAATGTTGGAGCTAAAGAGATCGAGTTTAGGCAGAGAATGAGCATTTCAGAAGTGGATGATTTTGCAGATGTGTTTGAGTTAGACCTTTCCTTGCTTTGGGATTCTGGCGAAAAGGAAATGATATTATCTCGTTCGGCATATATTTCAGATTTCGAGTATTTTGAATAACTGCATTTGATCGTTCCCAAATAATAAGTAAAAAGAGAGTTTAATTTAAATGTTAATTGAGCGAGTAGCAAACAGATCAGCGATGACTCTGATTGAGATACTTATAGTGACATCTCTTATAGCAATAATTAGTGTTGCTATTTACAGCTGTTTGTCTAGTGGTATCAGAGTTTGGCAAGAGGCTAATCGTTTGGTTGTTGAAGAGGATATAGCGATATTCTTTGATAAAATAAGTAAGGATCTGCGCAATGTTTACTCTTATTCAAGGATCAAGCCGCATGGAGATGTATTTAAATTTAGTTTTCCAACGATAGTTTATACTAAAGCTGATAAGGGATCAGGACACCCAGAGAATGCATATATAGATCAGCTAGGAAAAGTAGAATATTATTTTGATCCGATATCAGATAATATCTATCGTCGGCAAGCAAATTACAGCCAGGCAATAAGCGAGAAATATTCTAAAGAATCAAAAATAGTTGGATCTGTTGAAAGGATAAAATTCACATATTTTGTGCTAACACCTGAAGGTGAAATTGCAAAGAATGAAATTTTAGATTATATTCCTTCGGCTGTTGAGGTATTAGTTGTGTTTAAAGATAGTAGAGGCGAAAGATCAATGAGAAAATTTATTGATATACCTATAGGCGGATAATTAGCGAGAGTCCTATATATGAATTTTAAAAATATAATTAAACGCGAAAAAACAGGATCCATTTTAATACTTTCTTTATGGACTGTTGTTTTTTTGAGCGTGTTTGCCGTTCAAATTGGCATGAAGGTCCAGCAGAAAGCAACGATGCTTTTAAGGCTAGAAACCAGGAGTAAACTTCATTTTATTGCTGATGCTGGAATAAAAAAGGCTATCGCTACAATAAGGATGGACATTAGCAGGAACGGGGATCTTTATACATCATACGGGAAATATTACAGGCATAACAATAGTGACAAATTCAAAGGAATAATAGTTGGCGACGGAAATTTTGATGTTTCGTATCCATATTATGAAGGCAGTTCTTATGAAGCCGAAATGAAGT
>JAHJCZ010000070.1 GCA_018812705.1 Candidatus Omnitrophota bacterium | reverse complement strand
TTTCATTCAAAGGTTTCCTTAATTTGAAATTGGTGTTAATTCTTTATTTGTACAATTATAGATAATGGAAAAAGTTTTAGCAACCATATTATAACAAAAGTACGTAAATGCATAATAGTCCTTGGTTTATGGTTAAGCATTATATATATTTAATTTTTTAACAGAAAAAGATTGATTAATAATAGATAGGTAGAGTTTATTTGTTTGCAGCATTTGATTTGAATTTTAGAGAACAGGCAAGTTTTTTAAAAATATAGTGGCTGTATCTGGATATGGTTATATGCAATGCCCAATTGAATTTAAAAGGTATTCTTAACCAGTTAGAAAAAATAACATGTATGAAGTATGGTAACGGGATAATGAGCTTGTAAAGCTTATGCTTTAAAATGTAATTGTTGACTTGTTTAGGCAAATAAAGCAAGAATGCAAAAAAAGTCTGAAGTTGTTTCTGCTCAAAAGATAAAATGTCACCGCTTTGTATGAAGGTTTTGACATTAACACCATTTTCTAAATTCTCAATATCTTCTTCGGAGAGCAGAGATTCTTTTTTTGAATATTCGATTATGTCAGTAGCAGGATAATGTCGAAATCCAAAACAGTAGATCTTCATGACGCGGTTTTCATTATAGAACTTAAGAAGATCAATGATCTCTTTTGGGTCTTGGTTGGGCATTCCGAGTATATTATCGGTTATGATCTTTATGCCTGAATCTTTTAGTATATTGATCGAATCATGTAGTTGTTGATCGGTTACGGGCCGGTTCATTATGTTATGCCGTGTGTTTGATGAAATGGATTGAACTCCCAATTCAATGTCGTGGCAGCCTGCTTCTTTAAGTAATTTTGCTTTTTGAGGAGTGACAGAATTTGGGTGTGTGAAACATGCAAAAGGTACTTTGATCAATTTGCTGTATTTGTCTGCAAATTCCTCAAACCATGGAATATCGTGAGTTAAAAAATCATCATCATGGATCCTAACGAATCTTATTCCATACTTTTCCTTGGAAATAACAAGCTCGTCAATAACATTGTTTGCGCTTCTAAATCTTAAGTACCTCCCTTTGTCTTTATAAAACTTCTTCATAAAAGAGTTGCTGCAATAACTGCATGCATAAGCGCAGCCTCTGTTTGTCATCAAAAAGTAACATTTGGAAAAGTGCGGGCTTGCTTCATAGAAAAGAGATTTGTCAGGAAATGGCAGAGAATCCAGGTCTTCAATTAAAGGGCGAGCTTCATTTCTGATTATTTGACCTTCTTTTTTAAACCAAATATTCTTAATGTCGTATTCTATAGCACCTTTTTGTATGCTATTGGCAAGATCAAGCAAGGCATACTCGCCTTCTCCGCGGCAAACCATGTCTACGAAATCGTTCTTAATAACATTCTCTGGAACGGATGTTGCATGAATACCTCCGAATAATATTGGCACGTCTAGTTCAGATTTTATCATTTTTGCTAATTTGCATGCCCATTGATAAAAATCTGTGACAACTGAAAAACAAACTAGGTCTGGGTTGTATTCTCTTAATTCAGAGATAATGGTCTTTTTGTAAGCAAAAAAATTAGCTAATGATCTAAAAGTTACATTTTCATCATCAAATAATTGTGGGTCATTAAATAATTTTACGCTGTGGCCATGTAATTTTAAAACAGCTGAAATATATTCAACGCCTATTCTCTCACATGAATCGTTAACAAAAGCTACTCTCATTTTGATTCTCTTTCTTTTTGCATCTCTTCAATTACATAAGTGCCATAATTCTTATGCACGTCAGTCTGGGTAACAATGCCCTGACCGCAGTTTAAAGCTATTTGGGCATCATATTTATAGGGGTCACAAATACTTGCAAAAGTAACGACAAAGAACTTCCTTGGATTCTTTGGATAGCCACCTTTCAAAAAAAGAGATAATCCGAAGGGAATTAAAAGAAGGCTTTTAAGTTTTAAGGATGAAAACAATATTTTAAGTAAGGCAAAACGAGATATCATCTTGTTCTTGATTCGATGGCTATTGATCATGTTGCCAATTCTTTTTAAATTAATGTATTTATCTATTCCGCAATAACCGGTTTTTGTCCTGATCACAAAGTAATGGTAATAGTTAAAGCATTTACTTTTGTTAAATGCATTGCAGTATGCATAAAATAGCTTCTGAAATTCAACTAGATCTTCTCTGAGAATTTTACCTTGAGTATGTTTTTCCAGATAAAGCAATAGATCATCCGGCATCATATATTTATCAAGATTGTTGTCTTTCGAGTCATAATGGCAGTACGTAATATAGCTGACATCTTTGATGTTATTATTTTTAACAACGAAGTCAAATATTTTTCCAAGTTCATTGTCATTGATGCCTTTTGCAACAGTAATGTTTAATGTGACCGGAATTGATAGTTTTTTTAAGTTGTCTAAAGCTGCAAGCTTTACATCTAATAGTTTTTGGCCCCTTAAGGTCAAATAAGTGTTTTCATCAAATCCGTCAAATTGCAAACTTACATGGTCAATTCCTGCTGATTTTAGTGATGACGCATAGTTATAGTCAGACAATTTAACACCATTGCTGTGTATGTTTACAAGTTTGCCTCCTTTTTTTAGAAGTCGTATCTTATCGGGGAGGTTTTTATCAACAGTTGGTTCTCCATGCGAAAATGTAAATCTTTCTACATTCTTAAGCGTGTTCATCTTCTCAATAAGACGGTCTTCTGTTAGTTCGGATTTGTCCTGACAATGATCTAAGAAGCAAATAGGACAATTGATGTTGCACTGACGAGTTGCGCATAAGTAATATTCTTTTTGTTGGGATGATGTTGGGACAAAATGAAAATAACATTCGCTTAAGGCTTTATAGTCTTGAGGAAAGTTTGATATAACGATATTAAAGGTACCGTGGTCATCGCAGGTCTTATCAAGGAGAACACTTCCATCTCTATCAATTATGTTCCCTGCAATTTCCTTAAGACATATTGGGCATACACTTTTAGTCTGCCTAATAATTATGTCAGGTGAATTTGTGCTAAGTTTATCCATTGATTGCTCTTGTTTAAAGTTCGTTAGCCTTTTGATCCTTAAATCGTTTTTCAAGCGCTACTATGTAAGCACCTTCTAGGCCTAAATTGCGAACTGAATGAATATTATTGTCTGCTGCAATAATTTCATTCTGACAGTTCTTTAATATATCATTATCAAGCTTGTAGGGATCGCATCCTGTTGTGAAGCTCAAGGCAAGTAACTTGTTTGTCCGTAGATAGCTTGAAGTTCTAAAGTAAAATGACAATCCTGATACAATTAATTCTATTAATAGGATGAAGATCCTAAAATTCATGCAAAGCATTACAATTGCTATTCCAAGAAAGATTGACGAAAACAAACTGTTCTTTTTATAGCTATTTGCATATTTATCAAGCCAGGGTTCAGCAAGAGAAAGGTTTAAGAATGCATCAATTGGTTCAAAAGAGGCTTTGTTGCGAACTAGAACAAAAAGTTGATTATATAAGCAGGCACGTTGTTTTAGAAATGCTTTAAGGGCGAAGTGAAGTTTTTGAAAGCGATAAACGTTCTCTTTTTTTACTTTATAGGAAGTGCTTTTGCATACAATATCAATAACTTCATCAGGCATAATATATTCACTTTGCTTCCATTCTCTTGCACCACCGTCAAAGGATATTGTTAGAAATGTAACACCATTAATAAAAGGTTTTTCTAGGGCATAATCAATGAGCTCTTTTACGGTATGTTCATTAACATTATGCGCAATTGTTGAATTTAGAACGGTTGGCATTTGGGAATTTTGAAGGTTTAATAATATTTTCTTTTTTTGCTCAGTGATGTCATTTCCGCGGAGTGTATTTGATATTTTAGGATCAAATCCATCAAACTGTAGAATGACTCTGTCAAGTCCGGCATTCTTCAATTGTAAAAAATAGTTTTCATTTGCGAGTTTAATGCCGTTCGTATTAAGAGTGACTCCCTTCTTATGTTTTTTCAGTATGCGAATGATGTCTGCAAGATCGTCTCTTGAGGTTGATTCTGCACCTGTTAAACAATAAAAAGGATGTTTATCATTAATGGCAAAATTTTCTATGGCTTCGATAGTTGGTTCATGTATTTTAAAATCTGCAGGAGGATTACCGAAAAAACAGATAGAACATTTCATGTTACAATTTAATGTTGTCCATATTTCAAGATCACAATTTGGTTGTTGTTCTTTCATCAATGAAAAATAGTAGTTTTCTAAGTTTGAATAAAGTTCAGCAGTTCGAGATAAACAAATACTGAAATCACCGTGGATATCGCAAGATTTTTCTAAAAAGACACCATGTTCATAAGAAATAATTTCTGCCTTGATATTTTTGTGACAATGAGGACAAACGCTTGTTGTTTCGCGGATGCTTTGTTTTAAAGATAGTTTTGGTTTAGTGTTCATTGTTTATCGTTTGTGAGTTCAGGCATATTTTTAAAGCTGTAGCGATCTTATTAATATCTTTATCATTTAAGTAGATTCCATTTGGAATAACTAGAATTTTATCCGAAACGTCGTTAAAAACAGGAAAATCTTCACTGTTAGCCCCAAACACGCCAAGCTGCGTTGGCGTTGTTAATTCATTTAATTGAGTATCAACGGATAACCTAAGTAATTTCTTGCGAAGCGCATTAAGGTTTGATGCATTCTTGATATATAATGCATGATAAAGGTAAATGTGTTTTAATTCATTTGTCGTTACAGGTGTTAGAATTCCATCAATATCTTTTAGTAATTCATTTAATAATTCAGAGTTCTTGATTCTCATATCATTGCGCTTATCTAAGGATTTTAATTGTTCAATACCCACAGCAGCCTGGATTTGAGATATGCTGGTTTTCCATTCATCGGGCATTTCCGCTAAGATAATTTCAGAATCCTTTTTATGCTCAACAGGATTGTACGGGTCGGTTAGATTAAACAATCGCATTATTGGAAATATTGAAAAAAAGAAGAA
>JAHJCZ010000069.1 GCA_018812705.1 Candidatus Omnitrophota bacterium | reverse complement strand
TTAGGGCTTGCTTTTAAGCCTGATACGGATGATATGCGAAATGCACCTTCAATCGATATTATTGAAGCTCTTCAGGCTGAAGGGGCAAACATAAGGGCTTATGATCCTGTTTCTATGGAGAATTCAAAGAATGTATTCAAGAAAGTCACTTATTGTGATGACCCTTATTCATTAGCAAAAGGATGCGATTGTTTATTAGTTCTTACAGAGTGGGATGAGTTCAAGGATCTGAACTTTAAGAAGTTGAAAGCCGCAATGCGTCAGCCAATTATTTTTGATGGACGAAATCTATATCATAATAAGGATTTAGAATCTTATGGTTTTGAATACTTTGGTGTTGGTAGAGGGGTACTATAGGCATTGGAATTTCTGACCTTCAGAATAAAAACTCATCTTTTAGTCAACCTCAATTTTGTTATGCGCAAGCTCCATTATTAGATATAAATCATACAAATTATCAATGATAAGTTAAATAGAAGGAGTATGATGTCAGTTTTGTTAAAGAGAAAAATTCAAACAAAAAAAGCAAAGATAGCTGTTATTGGCTTGGGTTATGTTGGTTTGCCATTAGCTGTAAATTTTGCGAAGGTAGGATATAAAGTTTATGGTTTGGATAAAGATCAGGATAGAGTCGATAGTGTTAACAAAAAAATAAGCTATATATCGGATATCCCAACCAAAGAAGTAGCTGCTGTTGTTGGGCAAGGTAAGTTAGAGGCAAGTACTGATTTTGCGATCCTTGCAGATATTGATGTCCATATTGTTTGTGTCCCTACACCTTTAAAAAGCAAATATACCCCAGATATTAAGTATATCCTAAGCGCGGTTAGAACGATGTGCAAGTATATCAAGAAAAACAGCTTGGTTATAATGGAGAGCACTACATATCCTGGGACCACAGAGGAATTAATTAAGCCGGAACTTGAAAAGAGCGGGCTTAAGGCAGGAAAAGACTTTTTCTTGTCGTTCTCTCCCGAAAGAATAGACCCTGGCAACAAAAAATATGACGTTACTCTTATCCCAAAAGTCGTCGGAGGGCTTGGAGTAGTTAGCGGTGAATTAACCAAGTTGCTTTATGAAAAGATCATAAAAAATATACATGTTGTATCATCTGCTAAAGCAGCTGAGATGACAAAGCTTCTTGAGAATTCATTCAGAATAATTAATATTGGATGGATTAATGAAGTTGCGATGATGTGCCATAAAATGGACATTGATGTTTGGGAGATCATAGAAGCTGCGAACACAAAACCATTTGGATTTATGGCTTTTTATCCTGGGTTAGGCGTCGGAGGGCACTGTATACCCGATGACCCGCTTTACTTGTATTGGAAGGCAAAACATCATGGCTTCAGTTCAAAGTACATTAAATTGTCAGCTGACACGAACACTAATATGCCTGGTTATGTCGTAGGGTGTCTTGGCGAAATTCTTCAAAGAAAAAACAAGGCTTTAAGCAGGTCAAAGATATTGATCATGGGCGCAACTTATAAGAAGGACGTCAAGGACCTAAGGAAATCTCCTTCCTTAAAACTTATTGAAATACTTCAAGCCAAAAAATGTAAAGTTGATTATTATGACCCGATAATTCCATATCTCAAGATAGGCAATCTTGATCTTACTTCTGTGGAATTTTCTAAAAATGTTATTGCTAGCTATGACTGTATCGTTATCGCGACTGATCATACCAAAGTTGATTACAAGTCATTGCTTAAATATGCAAAGTTCATATATGATGTGCGAAATGTTTATAAAAACACTAAAAGCAAGAAGGTCATTAAATTTTAGAAAGTAAGGGATAAATATGGCAAGAAAAAAAGCAGTTGTTATTACCGGCGGCGCTGGATTTTTAGGCAGTCATTTATGTGACCGCTTTATTCAAGAAGGCATGAAGGTTGTTTGTGTGGATAATTTAATAACCGGGAACATGAATAATATTTTACACCTACAGAAGAACAAAGATTTTAGGTTTATAAAACATGATGTTTCAAAAGAGCTAAGGTTCCCGGATAAGGTGGATTTTGTGCTTCATTTTGCGTCACCTGCTTCCCCGGTGGATTATTTGAAACATCCAATACCTACTTTGAAAGTTGGGGCATTGGGCACACACAATACTTTGGGTTTAGCAAAGTTAAAAAAAGCAAGATATCTTATTGCTTCAACTTCTGAAGTTTATGGTGACCCATTAGAACATCCTCAGAAAGAAACATATTGGGGGAATGTAAATCCTATCGGACCGAGGGGAGTTTACGATGAGGCTAAGCGTTTTGCTGAAGCGATCACAATGGCGTATAGAAGATATCATAATGTTGATACAAGAATATTAAGGATCTTCAACACTTATGGGCCTCGCATGAGGATAAATGATGGAAGGGTCGTTCCAAATTTTATTTATCAGGCATTTCATAATAAAGCAATAACAGTTTATGGCAATGGAAAACAAACAAGGTCTTTTTGTTATTACTCAGACCTTATTGAGGGAATTACAAGGCTTCTTTTTTCTGATAATGAGGGTCCTGTAAATATCGGTAATCCTGATGAATTCACTATTTTGGAGTTTGCAAAATTGGTTATAAAGATCTCCGAGTCAAAAAGTACTATCTGTTTTGAGCCACTGCCTACGGATGATCCTAAGCAGCGCAAGCCTGATATAGCTCTTGCAAAAAAGCTTTTAAAATGGGAGCCAAAAGTTAAGTTGCAGCAAGGCCTTGAAGAAACTATTCAGTGGTTCAAAGAAAATATTTAGGCATAAGAAAAAAGAATGAGTTCTGTGAAGCCAATATATATACTAGGAATATCCGCTTTTTATCATGATAGTGCGGCATGTCTTGTTAAGGACGGCGAGATAATTGCCGCCGCTCAAGAAGAGCGCTTTACAAGGAAGAAGCATGACCAGGCATTTCCTAAGAATGCAATAGACTATTGTTTGGATGAGGCGGGAATTAAATCCAGAGACCTAAGTTATGTTGGCTTTTATGACAAACCGCTCCTAAAGTTTGAACGATTATTATTGACGTATATAACTTATGCGCCTTTTGGTATCAGGTCTTTTTTAAAAGGCATGCCTCTTTGGTTAAAAGATAAATTGTATATGAAAGATCTGATCTTGAAAGAATTGGGTTTTGATGGCGATGTTATTTTTGCGCAGCATCATGAATCACATGCAGCATCGGCGTTTTATCCCTCGCCATTCAAAGAAGCGGCAATACTGACAATGGATGGTGTCGGTGAATGGACTACGACGAGTTATGGAGTTGGAAAAGATAATACTGTCGACCTTTTGGGAGATATTAAATTCCCTCATTCTTTGGGGCTTCTTTATTCAGCTTTTACATATTATGTGGGGTTCAGGGTTAATTCCGGCGAGTATAAATTGATGGGGCTTGCTCCGTACGGAGAGCCTAAGTATGTTGATATTATTAAGAAAGAACTGATAGATATTAAAGATGACGGCTCGTTTAAACTTAACATGAAGTACTTTAATTATTGTGCTGGCCTGACAATGACAAACAGAAGGTTTAATAAATTGTTCGGTGGTCCGCCAAGAAAAGCTGAAACTAAGATAACACAGAAGGACATGGATATTGCCAGCTCGATACAGAAAGTTACAGAAGAGGTCATGCTGAAAGTTGCTGATCATGTTCATGATGTGACTAAACAGGATAATCTTTGCCTTGCCGGTGGAGTTGCCCTCAATTGTGTTGGCAATGGAAAGATCTTAAGGGAAAGTAAATTCAAGAATATTTGGATACAGCCTGCAGCTGGTGATGCTGGCGGAGCGCTTGGAGTTGCTTTATATATTTGGCATAGGTATTTGGGAGAAGAAAGAGAAGTTGATGAAGTTAATGATCTGCAAAAAGGGTCATATTTAGGGCCTAAGTTTGATAATCAGGAAATTAAAAAGTTTTTAGATGAGCAAGGTGTTCCTTATGAGTATCTGGAAGATGAGCAATTATGTAAAAGTATAGCTGCTTGTATTGATGAGGAAAAGGTGGTTGGTTTGTTCCAGAATAGAATGGAGTTTGGTCCACGTGCACTAGGCTCACGCAGCATCATCGGCGACGCCAGGTCTCAAAAGATGCAGTCGATAATGAACTTAAAGATCAAGTTCAGGGAATCTTTTCGTCCATTTGCGCCAAGCGTTTTAAAAGAGAACGTGTCTGATTATTTTGACCTGAAAGGGGAAAGCCCGTATATGCTTCTTGTTGCGCAAGTGAGAGAAGATAGGATCAATAAGGATTCTATCAATTCTAAGGTCGAAGGGTTGGATAAGTTGAAAGTATCTAGATCTGAAGTGCCAGCTATTACTCATGTGGATTATTCGGCTAGAGTTCAAACAGTCACTGGAGAATACAATCCTATTTTTAGAAATATTATCAAGGAGTTCAATAAGCTGTCAGGCTGCCCGGTTGTAATTAATACATCGTTTAATATTAGAGGGGAACCTATCGTGTGTACCCCGCAGGATGCTTACAGGTGTTTTATGTGTACGAACATGGATTATTTGGTCATTGAGAATTTTTTAATTGATAAAAATAAACAGCCAAAGAGCGATAAATATAATAAAGAGAATTTGTCATTGATCTTGGATTAATTATGGATAAGAAAACAAAAGACCTCCTGGCTTTCGGATATGGATTGGCATTGATAATCCCGTTCCTTATTATTTTGCATAGCATGAAATACAGCATGAGCTTTTCTTCATTTTTCATGGTCTTTGCCGCAGGTTTGATATTTTTGCTTTATGTGGTAACCAGGATTATAAATTTAAAACCTTCAATAAATATATGGATATTGTCTCCGCAATTCTGTGTGCTGACCTTTAAGATCATTCATGGCGCAGGTTTTGTATCAACATTTTTGCTGACGCTATCAGCGATAATACTGATCTTGACGATACATAAGCCAAATTCTTTAGAGCCTTTCTTGGAAGCATGGATGAAGTGTGCGCATTTTATTGGGTCTATTATTGCGAATGTAATATTGATCATATTCTTTTATTGTGTTTTATCTCCGGTCGGTATTATTTTTAGATTGATCAAAAAGGACCTTTTAGATAAAAAGATAGATCACGATGTTGGGTCTTATTGGAACATTGAAAAAGAAGTCACGTTTAACAAAGAGCATTGTCTAAGACAATTTTAAAAAGGAGTTTATCTATGGCAAAAATATCTATCATAAAGGAATTTTGGGAATTTTTGAAAGTGCGCAAAAGATATTGGCTTGCGCCTATTTTGATCATTCTTGCTCTATTGAGCATTCTGATCGTATTCTCACAAAGTTCAGCAGTTGCCCCGTTTATTTACACTTTGTTTTAATGAAGAATGAAGGATGAAAATGAAGCTCAGCAAAGAAAAATTATTAGAGATATACCGATCTATTTCAAAGATACGTAAAGTTGAATTGAAGATCGAAGAACTTTATCATCTGGATGAAATGAAGACGCCTGTGCATTTATGTTTGGGTCAGGAGGCTGTTTCTGCATCTGTTTGTTCAAATTTGAAAAAGGACGATATGATCTTTAGCAATCACAGAAGCCACGGACACTATTTGGCAAAGGGCGGTGATATGAATTCTCTGATAGCTGAGTTTTATTGCAAGGAAACAGGATGCGCTAAAGGCCGGGGAGGCTCAATGCATGTTATTGATACTTCGGTCGGGCATTATGGTTCTTCAGCTATTGTGGGCGGGAGCATCCCGCATGCTGTTGGAGCGGCGCTTGCATTTAAAATGCAGAAAAAGGACCTTGTAGCTGTTTCTTTTTTTGGTGATGCGGCAAGTGAAGAAGGCGTGTTCTATGAAAGCATGAATTTAGCACAGCTTAAAAAATTGCCAGTTGTTTTTGTTTGCGAGAATAATCGTTATTCTGTTTGTTCACACGTGTCTGTTCGCCAGCCGAACGAGGATATTTCAATGAGAGCAAAAGCATTTGATATCCCGGCAAAACAAGTCGACGGCATGAATGCTATTGAAGTTTATGAAGGCGCAAATATTGCTATTGAACATGCAAGAAGTGGAAAAGGTCCATATTTGTTAGAGTGCAAGGTTCAAAGATGGAGAGGGCATGCAGGGGCAGGCGACCCGATGAAAGATCAATATAGAGTGCCGGAGGACCTTGATGATTCAGCCGTAAGGGACCCTTTAGATGAATATAAAACATATCTACTTGCAGGGAAAGTTTCCCGAGAGGAACTGCAAATAATAGATCAGGATATCGATGAACAAGTCGCAGCGGCCTTTAAATATGGACAGGAAAGCCCTCTTCCCGATAGAGCAGACCTGGAAAAATATTTATTTGCGGAATAAAAATTATGCCTTGGACAAAATTACAAGTTGAAAGAGAAGAGCCTGAGTTCGATGAATCTATCGGGCAAGATGTAAGAAAGCTCAGCTACGGTGAAGCTTTACATGAAGCATTAGATCAAGCTTTAGAAAGAGACCCGTCTGTTTATGCTATGGGTCAGGGAGTTAATGATCCCGGCGGAATGTTCGGCTCTACAGCGGACCTTTATAAAAAATATGGTACTGAAAGAGTTTTTGATGTGCCACTAGCAGAAGAAGCAACTGTCGGAATGGCGATCGGTTCTGCTATGGCAGGGATGAGGCCAGTTTCTATTCATAACCGTCCTGATTTTCTTTTAATGGCAATGGACCAGATCGCTAATCATGCTGCAAAATGGAGCTATATGTTCGCAGGGCAAGTTCCTATACCGCTAGTTATTCGTGCCTGTATAGGTAGAGGATGGGGCTCTGCAGCGCAGCACTCACAAGCTTTACAGTCCTTATTTTTACACGTGCCAGGATTAAAGGTCGTAATGCCCTCAACTGCTTATGATGCAAAAGGCCTTTTTATTACGAGCATTGCAGATAATAATCCGGTTATTTTTATTGAGCATAGATGGTTATATAAGCATAAAGGATATGTTCCCGAACACGTTTATTCAGTTCCTTTTGGTCAAGGTGTTGTAAGGAAAGAAGGAACGGATGCTACTATTGTTGCTGTTTCCCACATGGTCATAGAGTCATTACGTGCTGCTGAGGAGCTTGAGAAAAAGGGTATCAGCGTTGAGATCATAGACCCTAGGACTCTCAATCCGCTTGATGAGGATATTATTTTAAGATCAGTCAAAAAGACAGGAAAGCTTATCGTGGCTGACCTGTGCTGGAAGACAGGTGGATTTAGCGCGGAAGTGATCGCGAAGATCGCTGAAAAGGGTTTTCACCTTCTTAAGAAGGCACCTGTGAGGGTTGCTTTTCCGGATATACCAACTCCTGGAAGCTATGTGCTTGAAGACGAATTTTATCCTGGAGTAGAAGACATTATAAACGCAGTTGAGGAAATGGTCAGATAATATCGTTGGGAAAAACTGAGAGATGAATAAGGAATCAAGAATATTAATAGTGGGACACGATGACATAATTGACAGTTCTTTGTTCCATTATTTTAAGGCTAATGATTATAAGAATGTTTTTTCCTCTGCAAGATATCCTATTGATACAACCTGCCAAGAAGAAGTAAATGATTTCTTTGAAAAACAAAATCCAGAATATGTATTTTTAGCATCAACGCGCTCCGGCGGGATCGAAGCTAATCAGAAATTTGGAGCTGAGTTCATTTATCATAATTTAGCTTCGCAGAATAATATAATTGAAGCTTCCAGCCTCGCAAAAGTAAAGAAGCTTGTTTTTTATGGCAGCTCATGTGTCTATCCAAAAGTTTGTCCTCAGCCAATGAAACCGGAATTTATTCTTACCGGAAAAATGGAGGAAACCAGCGAGCCTTATTCAATAGCAAAAGCGGCAGGGATAAGGATGTGCCAGGCGTATAAAAGGCAATATGGATTAAATGCGATCGTTATTATTCCTGCAACTGTTTATGGCCCTCAAAGTGATACTGACATAGAAAGGGCCCATGTTCTTGGGGCATTGATAAATAAATTCCATTGTGCAGTTGAAGAAAAAGTTGATGAAGTTGTTGTTTGGGGTACGGGTAAGCCGAGGAGAGAATTTATTTATGCTGATGATCTTGTAAGGGCTTCATTGTTCTTAATGGAAAGTTATGTTGGAGAAGAAGTAGTGAACGTAGGAACTGGTTCGGATATATCAATAAATGAGCTGGCTACTAAAATCGCAAAAATTTGCGGGTTTACAGGCGATATAATGTTTGATGAAACTAAGCCGGACGGGACAATGCAAAAGCTGCTTGATAACAGCAGATTGAAGGATTTGCGTTTTGATTTTGAAGTTGGTTTAGAAGAAGGTCTAGAAAAAACATATAATTGGTTTAAAGCAATAAGGAGAAGTTGATGAATATTTTGGTAACAGGTGGTGCGGGATATTTAGGGTCAGTTATGGTCCCTAAATTATTGAAAGAAGGGCATAAGGTCACGGTACTTGATAACTTTATGTACAATCAAACATCTTTGCTGGATTGTTGTTATGATAAAGGCCTTACTATTGTAAGAGGTGATACTAGAGATAAGGTCCTTTTAGAAAATTTATTAAAGCAGTCCGATGCAATATTTCCACTGGCCTGTCTTACCGGCGCACCATTATGTAAGAAAGAACCTGAGGTTGCAAAAGCGATCCTTTTAGATGCTGTAAAAATGATCCTTGATCTGAAAAGTAAGGATCAGATGGTTATTTTTCCGACTACAAATAGCGGTTACGGAGTAGGCGAAAAAGGCATTTATTGCACAGAAGAAACTCCGCTAAGGCCGGTTTCTCTTTATGGGACGCTAAAGGTTGATGCTGAAAACGCGATTCTTGATGCAGGCAATGGGATTACTCTAAGATTAGCTACTGCATTCGGTATTAGTCCTAGAATGAGGCTGGATCTGCTGGTTAATGATTTTACTTATAGGGCTGTTTATGATCGTTTTATTGTTCTTTTTGAAGCACATTTCAAGCGGAATTTTATTCACGTAAGGGATGTCGCCAATGCCTTTATTCACGCGCTTAATAATTTTGATAAGATGAAAAATGAACCTTACAATGTGGGCTTAAGTGATGCTAATTTAAGTAAATTAGAGCTTTGTGAAGAAATAAAAAAGCATGTGTCTGAGTTTTATTTTGTTGAATCAAATATTGGTGAAGACCCAGATAAACGTGATTATGTTGTAAGCAATGAGAAGATCGAAAAGACAGGATTCAAAAGAGAAGTATCATTGTCCGACGGAATACAAGAATTGGTTAAGGGATACAATATAATTAAACGAAGCCAGTATGCGAATATATAGATGAAAACAGATATAGTTCTTGTTAAAGCAAACAATCAGAAAAAGATCTTTCAGGACCTAAGTAAAGATTTTTCCGGCAAAGAGCCGCCTTTATGGATCATTCTAACGGCGGCATATCTTCGTGAAAAAGGATTTACTGTTTCTGTTATTGATGCTGAGGCTGAGAATTTAGATCTTAAAGAAACGGTCAAAAGGGCAATGGAGTTTGATCCCTTGCTGGTATCTGTGATCGTCTCTGGCACAAATCCATCTGCGTCAACTATAAATATGCCTAGTGCCCGTGATATCTTGACTGAATTCAGGGATTCAGCACCGCAAGTTATCAGGGCGATCGGGGGATTACATCCGTCAGCTCTTCCTGAAAGAACGTTAACAGAAGAACCGGCAGATTTTCTTTTTAAAGGTGAAGGATTTAAAGCCCATGCTGAATTATTAGATAAATTAAAATCCGGAAAAACTCGAGCAGATGATTTCAGCATTAAAGGTTTATGGCAGAATAAGTCAGGTAATATTGTTTCTAATCCTGATGATCCTAATATAGAGGATCTGGGAGATTTGCCAATGGCGGCTTGGGACTTGCTACCAATGGATAAATACCGGGCGCATAATTGGCATTGTTTTGGCCATATAGAAGAGAGAACCCCGTATGCTGTGATTTATACAAGTTTGGGCTGTCCGTTCATTTGTGGATTTTGCTGTATAAACGCTATTTTTGGAGGGCCGGGTATACGCTATCGTCCGCCGACGAAGGTAATTGAGGAAGTGGATTATTTAGTTAAAAATTATGGTGTGAAGAATATAAAGGTCCTTGATGAATTGTTCGCGATGAACTGGAAGCATGTTGAAGAGATCTGCGATGGCCTGATCGAATTAGGTCATGATCTCAATTTTTGGGTTTATGGTAGAGTTGACACTGTTAAGCCTCACATGCTCGATAAAATGAAAAAGGCTGGAATTAATTGGATCGCTTATGGTTTTGAAGCAGGTTCAAAGAAGGTGCGCGACGGTGTATCAAAAGGAAGATTTGATCAAACTCAAATTAAAGAGATCGTCAAAATGACCCATGATGCAGGGATCAATATCGTCGCTAACTTTATATTCGGACTTCCTGATGATGATAAAGAGACTATGCAGGAGACTTTAGACTTAGCTAAGGAGTTGAATTGCGCTTATGCAAATCTATATTGTGCTATGGCGTATCCAGGCTCGCAGCTTTATAATGATGCTATTGATCAGGGATTAGCACTTCCAAAAAATTGGAGTGCATATTCACAATTCAGCGTTGATTCGCTGCCGTTGCCGACAAAACATTTATCTTCTGGTGAGGTTCTGAGCTTCAGGGATTTTGCTTTTGACAATTATCATGCTGACCCTAAATATCTAGATATGATCAAGGAAAAGTTTGGCGAGAAGACGCTTGAGAATATAACAACGATGTGCTCGGTCAAGCTTAAAAGGAACAACTATGACTATAATGATAATCAGTATTTTTCCAATATAGGAGATGTCTTATGATCATTAGCAGAACGCCTTTTCGCATGTCATTTTTCGGAGGGGGAACAGATTATCCAAAATGGTTTGAGGAAAACGGAGGTGCTGTTTTAGCTACGACGATCAACAAGTATTGCTATATAACTTGCCGCTATTTGCCGCCGTTCTTTAAGCATAAATCAAGAATAATCTATTCTCAAATGGAGCATATTAACAAGATCGACGAGATCGACCATCCGGCGGTTCGAGAGGTCCTAAGGTATTTAAAAATACGGCAGGGTGTTGAGATCCATCATGACGGTGACCTTCCTGCAAGAACCGGGTTAGGTTCAAGCTCTTCTTTTACTGTCGGGCTTCTTAATGCGCTTTATGCTTTAAAGGGCAAGATGGTTTCAAAGGAACAGTTGGCTAAGGAGGCTATATATATAGAGCAAAATAAATGCAATGAGAATGTTGGCTGTCAGGATCAAATGCTGGCAGCTTATGGCGGTTTGAATTTTATTGAGTTCGGGGGTAATCAGCATTTGCAGGTACATAAAGTAACGCTTTCTCAAGAAAGAGTAAAGCTACTTCAAGAACACCTTATAATGGTCTTTACAGGGTTTCACAGGCCGCCGGATTTTTCTAAAAATATTGATCCAAAGATTCATCGAGAATTAAAAAGAACAACATCTTCGGATATTGTAAGGCATCAACTTAAAGAGATGTCGAAAAAGAAAAATGAATTGAAGACAATGCATCAAATGGCCATTAAAGCTTTAGATGTATTGAACAGCGGCGAAAGTCTTGAAGGTTTCGGCAATCTGCTTCATGAGAGCTGGCTGCTTAAAAAAGAATTATCCAGTAAAATAACCACTCCGGATATTGATAATATATATGATGTTGCAAGGCGTGCAGGCGCTGCGGGTGGAAAACTTTTAGGCGCAGGTTCAGGAGGCTTTTTCTTATTATTCGCTCACAAAGATAAACATAAGAAAATAAGGGAAAAATTAAAAAAATTATTATTTATTCCTTTTCAATTTGAGAACTTAGGCACGCAGATCATTTTTTATCAACCGAATGGCGGTGGTAAACATTAAACAACTTGTTGTTTAATGCTAGGAAATAATATTTATAATGTCTAATGATATAAAACAAGTTAATGCTGTTATTCTTTGTGGGGGATTGGGCACAAGGCTCAAATCTGTTTTAGGTGCGATCCCAAAAGTAATGGCGGAGATTGATGACAAGCCTTTTTTAGATATTCTAGTGCAGCATTTAAAGGATCAGGGAATTGCCAGGGTCGTGCTTTGCACAGGGCATCAGGCTCCACTTGTTGAAAGCTATTTTAGCAGTAATCCAATGGGCATAGAAATAGAATTCTCCCGAGAAGAGATGCGTCTTGGAACAGGTGGAGCGCTTAAGAACGCTAAAGAAAAAATTAAGAGTGACACTTTTATCGTAATGAACGGTGATTCTTTGTGCAAGGTGGATCTGGGAGAATTTCTTGAATTTCATAAAGCGAAACAGGCGGTAGCTTCAATAGTTGTTTCGGAAGTTAAAGATGTAAGTGATTTTGGCGGTATTGAAATGAATAAGGATCTAAGCATTGCGGCTTTTAGGGAGAAAGAAAGTGTTGCTTTCGGCGGTTATGTAAATGCCGGGGTGTATTGCTTCAACAAAGAGGTCTTCTCTTTAATGCCTGATCAAAACAAGTTTTCACTCGAATATGATCTGTTCCCGAAGTTGGTAAATAAGGGAATATACGGATTTTGTGTGGATAAGGATTTTATGGATATTGGTACACCGGAAAGATTAGAAAAGGCAAAAGATAAGCTTGGTGATCTAAAATAGCCTGAATTCGCCACCCGGGTGGCGAATTCAAAAGAATAAAGAAGGAAGTGGTGTCATAAAATTTGAATTCTCCAGCCGGCTGGAGAATTCAGTATCTGGGTACTGAATTTGACTTAGGGATCAATATAAAGGTAACACATTAGAATAAGAGGATCCAAATGGATGTAAATAAAAATAGTGCTTCCTTGTCAGCTAAAGCGAAAGTCAGAGTTCCGTTCGGGACTGTCTCAATTACAGAAGAATCAAAGAGGCTGATCAATGAGGCAATCGATTCGAATTGGGTTACTCGCGGGAAATATGTTCAGGAATTTGAAGAGAGATTCGCTGCTCTTTTTGGGGTTAAATTTGCGGTTTCTGTAAGCAGCGGTACCGATGCTGATGCCTTGTCCTGTGCAGTGCTTTATGACTACGGCGCGCAAAGAGGAGATGAGATCATCGTCCCTGCTTTAACATTTGTTGCTACAGGAAATGCTGTTTTTCAAGCAGGTTTTATGCCTGTCTTTGTTGATGTGAACAGAGAGACATTGAACATTGATCCAACAAAAATAGAAGAGGCGATCACACCAAAGACCCGCGCGATAATGCCTGTGCATTTAATGGGTAAACCTGCTGATATGGACGCTATAATGGCAATTGCAAAGAAACATAATTTGTACGTTATTGAAGATGCTGCAGAAGCTCATGGGGCACAATACAAAGGAAGAATGGTTGGCTCAATCGGGAATATGGCTGCATATAGTCTTTACGCTGCACACATTGTTACTTCAATTGAAGGTGGTATGGTAATTACAGATGATGAAAATATGGCTGAGGCTTTAAGGAGTTTGCGCAATCACGGCATTGTTAATAAATTTGAATTTAAGCGAATTGGATTTTCCGCAAAAATGAACGAGCTCGAGGCCGCAGTTGGGGTAGGGAACATAAAGATATTTGATCAGATCCTAGATAAGCGAAGAAGAAATCTTTTGTATTTGATCAATAAGTTTGAAGCATTTCAGGATACTTTTATTACTTTAAAAGAAGAAACATATGAGAAAATAGGCCCGCATGCCTTCTCGATAATTGTTCGCGAGAATGCCGGTTTTACAAAAGATGAATTTGTTTCTCATATTGAAAGCAAAGGTATTGATTCGCGCAATTTGTTCTATTCTATTCCAACGCAATGCCCGAATTATGCTTTTATGGGAAAGAAGATCGGTGATTATCCCGAGGCAGAATATTGCTCAGATAATGGAACTCATATAGGGATACATCAGCATCTTGAGTTAGAACAGCTCGATTATGTAGTCGAGGTCGTTAAGGGATTTTTAACAGCAAGGAAATAAGGTCTTTTATGGTTAATAATAATCTTTATGCGGTTATATTAGCGGGCGGTTCAGGTACGCGATTTTGGCCGTTAAGCCGGGAATCAAGACCCAAGCAATATCTGAATATTGTTGGAGAGGAAACCCTTTTTCAGAAATCCATTAATAGGATCAAGAGTCGAATAGCCTCAAAAAATATATTTGTTGTGTCGATTGCGGCGCACAAGCAATTGCTGCTCAAACAGGCGGCCCAATTCAATATCCCTAAAGAAAATTTTCTTTTAGAGCCTGTTGCAAGAAATACAGCCCCGGCGATCTGTTGGGCTGCAGCAAGTATCAATAAAGTCAATCCAAATGCAGTAATGGCAGTAATCCCTTCAGATCATTTAATTACTGAACAAAAAAGATTCTTAGATGTTCTAGATAAAGCGGTAGTGCTGGCTAATGACGATCATTTAGTTACTCTGGGTATCACTCCAACAAGGCCAGAAACGGGTTATGGATATTTAAAAACAAACAAGGCCAAGTTGAATGGCAAGAGCATACTTAAGGTTAGTTTTAAAGAAAAGCCATCAAGTGCTCTTGCAAAAAAGTATATTAAAGATAAAAGTTATTTTTGGAATAGTGGGATGTTTATTTGGAAAACCGCTGTTATTCTTAATGAGTTTAAAATTCATTTGCCTTCAATCCATAAAAAGGTCGTTAATAGCAATACACAATCAAAGATCAATGCAATATATAAAGATCTTAACAGTATTTCCATAGATTATGGGATCCTTGAAAGATCAAAGAATGTTGTCGCGCTGGAAGCTAAGAATATTGGTTGGTCTGATCTTGGAAGCTGGGAATCATTGATCGATGTTTTGCAAAAAAACAAAAGATCAAATCTTATCAAGGGAGAAGTCATTGGTATTGATTGTGAAAATTCTTTTATAATGGGAAACAATAAGCCTATCGCAGCTATCGGGCTTGATAATATTATAATTGTTGATACTCCAGACGCTCTTCTTGTATGTCAAAAGAGTATGTCTCAAAGGGTTAGAGAAGTGGTTTCAACTTTAAAATCCAAAAAAAGCAAAGCAGTATAATCTTTCCTAATTATTTCCCTATTTAGTTGTATATTTTATGCCTTGATAAATTTAAAAATCGAAGTAAAAAAACACATTAAAATATTGAAAAGTTTTCTGGAGGGTTTATACTAAAAAAGTATGGATTTTTGATTGAATTTTGTCATTTTTTACTATTATTGCAAAAACAGCTAACCAAAACGTTTTATAAATATTAAGAAGATTTTTTACATATCAGTAAAAAGTGCGGGTAGTACGCGTTTTATTATAAAAGGTTTTTAGAGAGGTAGTATTTATAGTGGAAGTCCCGTTTATTGATTTTAGGGAGCAGTATCAGATAATAAAAGAAGAGATCGATGTTGGACTTAAAAGTGTATTTGAAAGAGGCGCTTTTATTTTAGGGCAGGAAGAGAAGGATTTTGAATTAGACTTTGCTAAGTATTGTGACGCTTCTTATGGGATCGGGGTTAATTCAGGAACGGATGCTCTTTATTTATCTTTGAGTTGCATTGGGGTAGGTCCAGGGGATGAAGTGATCCTGCCTTCATTCACTTTTATTGCAACAGCTCTTTGTGTTTCTTATACAGGCGCTACTCCGGTCTTTGTTGATATTGAAGAAGAAACATATAATATCGATCCTGAAAAATTTAAGGAAGCGATCACAGATAAGACAAAAGCAGTTATCCCGGTCCATCTCTATGGGCAGCCTGCTAACATGAATGAAATAGTTGCAAGCGCCAGGGATAAGAATATCACTGTTATTGAAGATGCTGCACAGGCTCATGGGGCGACATATAATGGAAAGAAAGTTGGCTCGCTAGGAGATATTGCTTGCTTTAGTTTTTATCCTACAAAAAGCCTTGGAGCTTTTGGTGATGGTGGGATGATCATTACCAATAATGCAGAAGTAAATGACAAAGCATTTATGCTTAGGGATTATGGCAGGAAAGATAGCTATGATCATGTTATCAAGGGTTTTAATTCTAGATTAGATACTGTCCAGGCTGTTGTGTTAGCGGCAAAATTAAAAAGATTGGATGATTGGAATAAAAAATGCAATGAGCTCGCGTTAATGTATTTTGATTTACTTGAAGACCTTGATGATGTGTTTTCTCCAAGGATAAAAGCGGACAGGACTCACGTTTTTCAGACTTTTGCAGTGAGAGTGAAGAATAGAGATAAGGTTCTTGAAGCTATGAAGAAAAAAGGCATAGGTGTTTTAGTGCATTATCCTATACCTGTTCACCTTCAAGTGGCTTATGCAGAGCTGGGGTATAAAAAAGGTGATATTCCTGTTTCAGAAAAAATATCAGGTGAGATCTTATCACTTCCGATGTTCCCGCATATGAAAAAGGAGCAAGTTGAATATGTTTGTGGAGCGCTGAGGGAGATATTGATTTAACACGAAGCAAAAATTTACTTTAACAAATTTCTTAAAATCTTTTAAAGAGGTATTAATCAGTTTATGAAGATCGTTTTTTTAGATAGAGATGGTGTTATCAATGAATTCCCTGGTAATGGAAATTATGTTACCAAGGTAAAGGATTTTCATTTTATCCCAGGATCGCTTGAAGCTATCAAAACCTTGTCAGATAATGGCTATAATATTTTTGTGGTCTCAAATCAGGCTGGTGTCGGAAAAGGGGTGTATACTGAGAAAAAACTTAAGCATATAACTCGTAATATGTTGAAAGGAGTTAAAGCTTATGGTGGAAAGATCATAAAAGTATATTATTGTACACATAGGTCTGACGCAGGTTGTAAATGTCGAAAACCAGAAATAACCTCTATAAAGAAAGCGGTTAAATCATTAGGGAAAACTTTAAAATCAGTTCAAAGCAACTTTTTTATAGGGGATACGAAGTCGGACATTTTAACAGGATATAATGCGGGATGTAAAACAATTCTGGCCTTATCAGGCCGTGCAAAAAGAAGTGATGTTAATAGTTGGGGGGTAAAACCTGATTTTATAACAAAGAACCTGGCATCTGCAGTAAAAATTGTTATTGAGAATCCTGCTCCAGATGAGGATCTTGTTGATTCAAATCTTACTTTCTTGGAAGAAAATGTATTGGCATTGAGTTCCGATAATGGAAAAATGATAATGGTTAAAAAGGAGAGCTTGATAATATGAAAATTCTTGTTATTCATGCTTCAGCAGGTGCAGGTCACTTAAAAGCAGCAGAAGCTCTTCGCGATGGAGTAAAGAAATATACTGATCATGAAGTCGTGCTTGTTGACGCGCTGGACTATACTTATCCGGCTTTTAAAGCAATGTATCGCAATACCTATTTTTTTATGATATCAAAAATGCCTTGGCTATGGGCTCTTGCTTTCGGCAGCATTGATTACCCTTGGATCCAGCCTTTTATCAGATTTGTCAGAAGGATATATAATTCAATTAATGCTAGAGGCCTTCAAAAATTCCTGATTAAAGAACAATTTGACTATATATTATCTGAACACTTTATGCCTAACGAAGTTGCTTGTGCATTAAAACGAAAAGGCCTAATTAAATCAAAGATTATTAGCGCAATTACTGATTATGATGTTCATAAGATCTGGCTTGCTGATGGATTAGATCAAATTACTGTTGCCTGTCCCTGGACGCTTGAAAGATTAAAAAGTTTTGGGATACCGGAAGAAAAACTTATGGTCTCTGGGATACCTACCAATGAGAAATTTTCTATAAGTCATGATGTAAGAAAACTAAAGGACCACTTGGGAGTCGAGCAGGATATTTTTACAGTTTTGATCGCGACCGGATCATTTGGCATAGGCCCGATAGATGAAATAATTCAAACATTAGATGGATTTCAGGTGATTGTTGTATGTGGTCACGGTAAAGCTCTTTTTGATAGATTGAATGAAAAGAAATATCCTCGCGTTAAAGTTTTTGGCTTAGTGGATAATATGGATGAAATAATGGCTGTCTCTGATGTAATGGTCACAAAACCAGGGGGATTATCGATCTCTGAGGCTTTAGTTAGAGGACTGCCAATGATATTCTTTAGTGCCATTCCAGGGCAGGAAACAAACAATGTAAAGGTCCTTAAGGAATATGGAGTTGGGATAAGCGGATGTAGTATTCCTGAAATCGCAAATGAATTAAAGAAGCTTAGAGATTCAAAAGAAGAGTTTGCATCAGCTCTTGAGAAAATAAAAGTATTAGCCCGACCTAATGCAGTAAAAGATATAGTAGCTTTGATCAAATAGAATATATTGTAGGACAACTTAGCTTTGCCTTTCAAAAAATCAAACGGATTTTTTTAGATTTGATATATAATGTTTCCTAAGGGCTTTTAATACTCTCCTTGCTTATATTAATATTCAACTTAAAAATAAGATAATGACTGTTCCTGAAAAACATATTGCAGAGGTTGTTGTTGGACTTCCTGTCGAAGGCCCATTTGACTATGCTATTGGTCAGGATATAAGAGATCAAATACAGGCAGGCATGCGCGTGCTGATCTCTTTTAATAGAAGAAAAATGGTTGGATTTGTTGTGGGCTTTAAAGAAAAAAGCGCGTTTGAAAAGTTAAATACGATAATTAAATTGCTGGATGATACACCCGCGCTAGATAGTAATGCTGTTGAGCTTACAAAAGCAGTAAGCCAGTATTATGGATGTTCTTGGGGAGAAGCTATTGAAACATATTTGCCTCCATATTTGAGAAAGAATAAGGAGTTTGACCAAAAAGTTAGTATTGTTGAGGCAGATAGAAGTGATCGGGGATCAAAAAGGCAATTAGTTGTTGATAAAAGCCCTAATAAGCGTTGGATATTTATTATGGAAGCAATTAATGCAACGCTATCTAAGAAAAGAGGCGTTATTTTTCTTGTTCCGGAAGGTCAAATGATAGAAGGGGTATTAAACAGGCTCAAAGAAGAAGTAGTTAACCCTATTTACGCATTTAACAAAAAAATGAAACCTGCAGAAGAATTTGAGAGATGGGTTGATATTAAGAAGCAAAACTTTTGTGTTGTCATAGGAAGTCGTTCGACAGTTTTTGCACCAGTAGCGAATTTAGGATTGATAATTGTTTATGATCAGGAAAATGATGTTTATAAACAAGAACAAGTCCCTCATTATAATGCTAATCAAGTTGCTTTGATGCGTAGCGAGATCGAGAAAAGTGATCTGATCTATGTTAGTTCTGCGCCTTCTGCAGAGCTTTGGGACTATGCGCAAAAAGATAAGATCTCAAAGGTAATTATTGAAGCAGATAAATATAGTGATATTCAATTTGTGGATATGAATAATTATAATCCCCAGAAAACTTCGCTTATTTCTGCCCCGCTTCAAAATAGTATTTATCAGTTCTTAGAAAAC
>JAHJCZ010000068.1 GCA_018812705.1 Candidatus Omnitrophota bacterium | reverse complement strand
TCTAAAAAGTAAAGATTTTTAAAAAGATATTCTGGTCTATGGCTATTTATTGGCTCATACAATGCAAAAAATACAGAATTTAATGATTGATCATTAACAATTTCTTTATTATCGCGCCTTTCCTCAAAAGAATACTTAATTTCTATTGGTTGCCTTTGATTTATTTTATAATCGTTAAATACAAAATGAGGCAGAAGCCTATCTTTATCTTTTAATATGTTACATATAATAGTTTTATTAACATAAGGCTGAATGTCATCCCACCAGTGGCAATTATCAAATAGTAATTCCATGCCTATAATGCCTTCAGGAGAAGCATTTATAAACAGTTTTTCAAGATCAACATAAGGAACGCCTTCTTCCAGAGAGACTTTGCGAATGATATTATTGCTAGCAAATGTAGCATTTGTCCAATCTGACCTAGCTGCCAATTCATTTGACTTCAGGTAACATTCTTTAGCTTTTTCAAATTGTTTTAATCCGTAGTAAGTTTCACCCAAATAAAAGAATAATAAAGGATCTCTTTTATCTTTTTCCTTATTAAATTCATTTAAAGCATTTTCATAATCATCATGCCATAAGAGATATGTTCCCAACAACAGCTGCTTTGAATGTTCATCCGAATAAACCTTAGGTGCTAAGTCCCTCATATTAAAAGGCAGCGTAGCAAATAAAATTGGTACTTTTCTCTTTCTTGAAGCGCAAATTATCTTCCTAATATTTTTTTGATAATCAAACAAACGAGTCTGATAGTCTCTAATAAATCCCTTATTTTCATAATTTAATATGTTTTTTAAGTATTTATGCAACGTCCTAAGAATAAAGGATTTATTTAAAAATCTTGCTAAATGATAAGCATTAACATTAAAGCCATTTCTATCATAAAACTCATTATTTCCTGAAAATACAATAATAAGATCCGGATCATAATTTAAAATTTCTTTTTCTACCAAATAAGTCCTAAAACTATCATATCCACCAACTGCGCAATTTATCAATTCGATATTCTTGTTTGGAATAAATTGTTTCAATTGATCTTCAAAATCATTGTTAAATTGCAGAGCAACAGAACCCCCTACAATAAAAATCCTTATTACATCACTAGGCTTATTAGCCAAGAATGTTTTAGCTGCATCAGCCATTGCTCTTTGAGGAGTGTACACCTCCTCATTATTTTTAATTATTTTTACAAAAAATTTGCTGTGAATATCTAAATAATATTCTTTAATACTTGCAAATTGCGTATTTTCCAATGAACAATCTTTAAATAGATTGCTCAGGATTATTTCAAGAGCAAAAAAAGCAATTATTAGAATTAAGTAAAAGATAATCAATTTTTTCATTAATTTCGCATATACCTTGCCACAAAACGTTGTGATAAAACAAACCAACTTGTAGATAGAATTGCATCCAAAGCTGACACCGCCTGATCTAATTCTTCTTTTTCTATCAAATATGGAGGTGAAAAAACAATTAGATTTCGTCTTGTAAATCCCAGATAAGACAAAATATTATGCGTATGAAAGAATTCAGACAAAACGATCGCACCGGTTAATGCAAAAAGTGATGATAACTTATCTGGAAAGAATCTTTTTATTATAGGCTCAATCTGGCTAGCTGCAGGTTTAAGTTCCACACCCCATAAAAGTCCCCTGCCCCGTACATCAATTATTCGTTTAGGGTGTTTTTCTTTAAGCTCATTCAATCGCATTTCAAGATATCCACCCAACTCTCGTGCTCTTTCTACCAATCTTTCATCTTTTATAATATTAACCGCCTCAATTGCAGTTGCACATTCCTCACCCATGCCGCTAAATGTAGACGAATGAATCATTGAATCTCCAGATTTCCCGTATGCTTGTAAAAACACCGGTTTTCTTGCTGTAAAACCCGCTATAGAAGCTTTCCCACCTCCGAATGATTTGGAGTAACAAACAATATCAGGGACAATGCCATCAGCCTCAAAAGCAAACCAATATCCTGTTCTGCCAAACCCGACATATATCTCATCAATTATTAGAAGAACATCATATTGAGTACATAATTCACGAACCTTCTTCAAATAACCTTCTGGCGGAAATATAATTCTAGTACCATGCACCGCTTCTAAAATAAAGGCACATATATCAGGGATTTTATTATTTTCTGAACATCTAGAGCGGAACAATTTTCCCAAAGCATCTATATCGCCATAAGGTACTTTATAGCATTTTTCCAATAACTGAAAATTATGACGATGCTCTTCCATGCTTGACACTGACATTGCCCCAAATGACTTTCCATGAAAAGAATGATCGGTATAAACCAACCCTAGCCTGTTTTTTCCCCCGTATTTCTGAGCTAATTTTAGCGCTGATTCAATAGCATCTGCACCCCCTCCACAAAAATATGAATACTGCAGGTCACCAGGAAGCAATGATGCCATATTAGCAGCTAGTGCTGCTACATATGGAGAAACAAATGCTTTACAGATCTCCATTCTTTTATTTTCAGCAAACTTCTTCCTTACTTCAAGAATTCTGGGGTGATTATGGCCTAATCCAAGAACACAACTGCCTCCTGTCATATCAAGAATCTTGCGCCCATCATTAAGATCAATATAAACGCCTTCAGCAGACACACCCCAGGGGTTATCGAATCCTAATATTTTAAGCAATTTTATCATTCCCGGGTTAACATACTCTTCCGTTAAGCTTACTTTTTCTTTTGGCGTCATTTTTTCAATATCTGACACATTAAACCAAGTCTTATTCATACATCCCCCTTAATAGCTTTTTTAATATAGTGCAACCATGCTTTTGGATCTAAATTAAAAAAAAGATTTCTATCAATATAAGCAGGAATATAACATCCCATACAATCTTTTTTGCTTAACTTTAAAATTGAATTTCTCAAGCCATCTTTACGCACATTCAATTCCGGTCTTCCCCAAAAATTACAACAAGGGTAAACGCTTCCATCACTATCTATGAAAATTACAAAATCTCCGTGCAGACACCTTGTCTTTTTAAATATTTGTAAATTATCATTAGATAATACCGTTCTTTTCTTATAAGAAAAAGGCCAACTCGCAGCAATTTCATAACTTTTTTCAGTAAATTGAATGGGATATCCCATTTTCTTACATATTATTATATGTTTTAAAAGCGTTCTCATCTGATCATCAGATATATCGTGAGGTTTGTCTTCAGTTGATTTGACACTTGAAACAAACGCAAATGAAGGGGAAAAATTTACTGAAATGCAGTTATCTTTTGCAAAATTACTTAGCCAGTCAATATCATTAACCGTAGTATTTTGCGTTAAAACAGTACTAAGTCTAACTGGTAATCCTAAAGAACGCGCTCTTTTTATACCTTCAAGCGATTTATTAAATGTTCCCTCACCACAATTTTTTTCATGGGTCTCTTTTGGTCCATCTAAACTGATACAGATCTTATCTAAAAGCTTGATCGTTTCTACATTTTGGCTTATTAAAGTACCGTTCGTGACCATATCGCAAATCATTCCACTCTTTTTAGCTTCTTCAATAATAATTTTCAAATCATCCCGCAATAGTGGCTCGCCACCTTGTAATTGTAAAATCTGCGTACCCATTTCTCGAAGAGTGCCGATCATTTTAAGAATTTCATTTTTTGAAAATTCCTTCCAATCAATGCGTTTCCCATGCTGCCCATAGCAATACCAGCACTTTAGATTGCATTTATTGGTAACGCATAAAATAACAATCAATGGTATTTTTCCTGATGTTATTTTTGCAAAGATCAATTTATAGACAAACTTTAGATATTTAAGCATAATTAAAAACCATTTGTTTCTTCACCTTATTTAAATACTTCCTCAATAATCACATTTGCTATATTTTCAGCTAAAAGTTTATTACCTTTAGCAGTAGCATGTCCAAATTCCCCCCCAAAATTATCTGTAAACAGATCTTCGTATTTGTTTTCCATTAAAGCATCTTTAAACAGCTTTTCATTATCAATAAAAATCATCCCTTCTGTTCTTAGAAAAAGCTTCTTCAATGCATCCACGCTTCGCATAGGATACTGTGCGCATACTAACTTAATATTTCTTTGCTTCAAAATTTCTTTTAATTCCAAATAGTTATGACGAGTTGCATTGTTATAATAATTCAACCTCTGGTTGTTTGCCTTTTCATAATATATCTTTGCTTCCTTATAATTGTTATTTTCAGTAAAAGAAGTAGCCACAAAACCCAGCAGCCTATCATTTTCAACATTATTATCAATGATCATTTTAGACAATTCCTCTATTCCCATATCATCCTTCACCTTTCTATAATTCAGGCCTAAAGCTGTATAAAGAGGCTCGTATGTGGGATTTATTTTCAGTCCTCTTTTCAATATTATCTCTGCTTCTTTATAACGGTTTTGATCAATATAACAATCGCCCAACTCGACATATACCGCATAATTCTCAGGGTCTTTATCTATGATCTCATTAAAGATCTTTTCCGCTTCATTCCATTTCCCATGAGTCTTATAAGCAATGCCTAGCTCATTCAATATACGCAGGTTATTTGGGTCTTTTACTAAAGCATCATTCAAAAGCGATATAGCCTCTTCCGCTCTTTGTTGCAACATTAAACAGCCAGCCAGCAATAAATAAGCATCGATATTCTTGGGATCTTTTTTAAGAACTTTATTAAGAATACCCTCTGCCTCTTCAAAACCTCCATGTTCTCCATTTCTAAAATATACATCTTCAAAAGCATCCACTTGATAAATCAAATCCATTGTTCTCATGGTCATTATTTTATTTTCGATATTGCTCCATATTGTTTTAATCAGCTTATACACTCTAAATCCTTTTAAAAAAAGCAATGTTCCCGTTTTAAAATTATCTTCATATTTTATGGTCCCTGGATTATCATTTACTCCCATCATTACTACTACTACATTAGGCTGATATTTTTCAATATTTTGCTCTAAATTAGATAGAATAACCGACGACTCAACACCTTCTATGCCTTTATTAAACACTTTAAACTTCTTATTAATACTTCGAACATTTAAAATATATTCTAATTGGGAGGGCCAAGATTCTTCACCTCCCCTAGCCGTAGTAGATTCCCCCAAACACAAGATCTTAATATTATCCTTAGCATCCAAAGACGCCTTGTTTTTTGATTCCTGGAAAAATAAAAGCGCCTGTCCACCTAAGCGCATAGATATTTCTAGAAATATAAAACATATGAACATCCCAAAGATAACTAGCCCGATATTTTCTTTAATTTTTCTGTTCATTTATTGATTAAAATATTCCTTCAATATTGTATTCGCAATATTTTCTGCCAATAACTTATTGCCTTTAACCGTGGCATGGCCGAACTCGCCGCCAACATAATCCCCAAAATAATCTGAATACTCTCCGTTCCGTAATGCATCCTTGAATATCTTTTCATTATCAACGAAAATTATGCCTTTGTTTGGAAAAAGTAATTTCTTCAAAGATTCCAATTGGCGTACTGGATACTGAACACATACTAATTTTAAACCATGCTTATCCACTGTTTCTTTAATTTTGAGATAGTTATGTCTTGTCAAAGGCTTATAATATTCTGACCTGAGCTCATTAGATTTTTTATAATATTTTTCTACCTTAGAAATTTCACCCAACTCTCTATATCCCGAAGCTAAAACCCCATACAAATAGTATTCCTTTGTATCTAGACTTTCGATCTTTTCACATAGCTTTCTAATGCCTTCTAAATCGCCAATTGATTTATAGTTTGTCATTAGTTCCCCGTATGCATCTCTAAAGAAAGGATCCTTATCTATAACTTGAAGATAAATTCTTTCTGCATCTTTATATCTATCTTGTTTAAAATAACATAATGCCAGCCTATTAAGAGTATCAGAAGATGTTGGATCAATACTTATGGCTTTTTTGATAGCACTCTCAGCTTTATCGAAATCCTTTTGACCAAAATAACATTCACCCAGCCAAACATACAGATCAGCATTATTCGGCCTTTTTTGAATAGCCTCCTTTATTAAAGTTTCAGCCAAGAATGGTCTTTCTTCATTAAGAAGCACAATCGCCTCGTTCAATAAATCGTATGCGCCTTTTGGCTTATCGTTAGATATTTTCGCTTCAATAATATTCTTTTCAGGAACATTTTTAAATCTAGAATAACTCTGATTCGTAATACTTGCCCAGACGAGTCTGAAAAGTTTATAAATTCTGGCTCCCTTAAAAAACATAACAATTTTTGTTTTCAGCGATTCATTATAAAGCTCGGGTGGGAAAAATCCATCATTTAGCCCGATCATTGTAACGATCATGTCAGGCTTATATTTTTCTATATTCTTTTCCAAATTTGAAAGAATATAAGATGAATTTACACTACATACGCCCTCATTGATTACCTTAAATTTTATCCTAATCTTGCTTTTGTTTAGCTCTTTTTCCAAAAACGCAGGGTATGCTGCTTCTTCATCCGATAGGTCTTTTGATATCCCCATAGCAGTTGTTGAACCACCAAGGCACAAAATTTTAAATGAACCTTTTTCTTTAACTGCAAGTTTATTTCTTTGTTCCCTCGATGATAAAACGACGTAACCGCCAATGCGCAATCCCAATTCAATTAAAATCACACATAAAAAAACACCAAATAGGATCAACCCAATTTTTTGTTTAATAGAAGTATTAGTCATTTCACATTTTGAAAAATTTATCAATTATAACTCTTGCTACATTTTCTGCTAACAATTTATTGCCTTTTGGCATACAATGCCCAAAATCGCCCCCAAAGTTATCAAAAAAATACTCTCCATAACTATGATTCCTCAACATCAATTTAAAGCTTTTTTCATTGTCAACAAAAACCATACCTTCAGTCGATTCAAAGATCTTTTTTAACGGCTCAACATTTCTGACCGGATATTGCATACAAACATGTTTGATTCCTTTTTGAGCAACAATTTCTTTTATTTTATTATAGTTAAAAGCTGTTGCTTCTTTATAGTTGTTTAATCTGTATTGATTTGCTTTTTCATAGAACTTTTCTGCTTCATCATGTTTTCCAGATTCGGAATAGCAGTTAGCTAAAAATCCATAAAAATAATCGCTTTTAAGTCCTTTTTTATTAATCCTGTCACATAAAGTTAGCAAATTCTTTATTTTCCTCTGCTGCCTGTACATAGTAGCTAACTCAGAATAGGGCTCTCTATACATAGGATCAGAAATTGTTGCCTTAAGTAACACTTCTTCTGCTTTTGAATATTTTTTTTGTTTGCGGTAACACATACCTAACTCATATAACACCCAGGGATCATTTGGAGACATTTCAAGAGCTCTATTAATTGACTGCTCAGCTTTTACAAACTTCCTCTGCTGAATGTATCCATCTCCCAACATTACATACAAATCTGTATTAGTAGGCTCAATTTCAATAGCTTTTTTTATAACCATTTCAGCATCTTTATGCTTTCCATCTGAACTATAAGCCATCCATTCCTCTATTAGATTTGATACTTCTATGGAATTCCTTTTTCTAATAACAACATATTCATTCTCTTTTTCAGACTCATTGTTCATTTCATGAATCTTATTATTAATATGCAGAACAATCGACTTTGACAATTTATAGACTCTCAACCCTCTAAAAAGCATTAACAGCTTTGTCTTAAAGGAATTATCATAGGGTATAGTATCCACATCATCATTAATCCCCATCATTGTAATAACCATATCCGGATCATATTTATTTAGATTTTCATTCAAATTAGAAAGAACAAATGCTGAATCTGCACCGCTTACACCTTTATTAATAACCTTAAATTCGATACCAACATTTTTTGAGTTCAAAATTTCTTGAAGTTGCGCAGGATAAGAATATTCGCCTCCATCAGCTGTCGTGGAACCTCCCAAACACAGGATCTTGTATATTCCATTTTTATTTATTGACACTAAGTTTCTATGTTCTTGAATTGAGAGCATAATGAAACCCCCAACACGAAGACCAACTTCTATCAATATCATGCAAAAGAATACACCAAATAAAACTAAACCTATTTTTTGTTTCATTGAATCTTTTTTCATAAGTTTATAATAATATTATTATTTAGACAGCAAAACAATTTGCTGCAGCTCTTAACAAAAACATTGCGGCAATTAGAGCAGTTTTTTTCTTTTTGAAAAAATAAATCGATAATCTTTACACATTCTTAAAATTGAAGACAAACTTAAAGCTTTTGATTTTCCCGAATTTCGACCTCTCAATGGAGCTGATAATTCGACTACTTCACATCCTAACTTAGCTGAATGAATTATGCTTTCTGCGCTAAATGCAAAACCCTTAGCCGCTAAAGAAACCGATCTTAATACTTTTACAGGGAATATAGTTAATCCATTGTAGTATTTAAGGTTCATTCCAAAACTCTTATTTAATATCCAAGTGTATAATCTAGAGAGCATTTTACGAAATACTGGTCTTCGGTCGTGCTCTAAATGGTGGGAAGTTACGATACAATTATTCTTTAAATGTGGCACACAGTCAGCTATCTCTTTTGCATAATTCTCGTGGTCAGATGGAAACCATGTAAAATATTCACATTCAGCAACGGATAGAGCGTTCCGGTAACAAGCCCCAATGCCTTGATTTTTGATATGTCGAAGCACTTTAACTTGTTCTATATTTTCTGATAACCTAGTAGCTATCTTTAAAGTAGAATCTATGCTGGCATCATCTACAATAATTATTTCAAATCGCTCTACAGATGCTGATAATACAGAAATTAGATCCATTACTGCTTCTTCTATATTTTCCTCTTCATTAAAAGCTGGAACGCAAACTGAAAGACTTATGTTTCTTTTGTTCATTTAAAGTAAGGCCTCTCTATATAAAATTAGAATGATTATCCGGATTTTTTAATTCCCACAAGTAACGATTGATCTCATCCATTCGGCATGATTTCCTGCAAATTTTAAGGTCACATTCCTTTTGTATCTTACTAACAACATTTATTTTCTTTTCCCCATTCCAAATATCTTCAAAGCTGTCTTGATTAATATTCCCATATACATAATCTTTATTACCCACAAAAGCATTACACGGATAGACCTCACCTGAAGCAGCAATATGAGTAATAAAAGACAATCCATAGCAACGATCGTATGGCTTTTCTTCTTTCATTTTATCAATAGCACGACATCTGAAAATCACATCAAATCCATTTCCAGAAAACTGTTCCAACTCCTTATCTAACGCAAGCAGTTCATCAGGACTAATAACATCTATAATTTTATTTTTACTTGAAGGATGTTGAGAATATGGCTTTACGACCAAATAATCAACACCAATACTTTTCAAAACTGATGCCAATGGTACTAATTCTTTTACATTTTTGGGCAAAAGCAAAAATTGAACTCCTATTGTGCAAGCATATTTATTATCCCTCTTCAATTTGACTGCAGATCTCAGATTCTTAATAACTCTTTCAAAATCTTCAGGATCAGTTCCATGAATATCCGAATAACTTTCTTTTGAGCCAGCGTTTAAACTAACTCTAATCCACGTTAAATGAGGCAATATTTCATTAGCAACGACCTCATCGAACAATACTCCATTAGTAGAAAGAGCTGCGTCGATCTTGTTCTCTTTAGTAAAAGCTATAATTTCTTTTGCCTTCTTGTGTAATAGAGGTTCGCCTTCACCTGAATAAAGGATCGACTTAATCCCTTTCTTTGAAAGTTCAAGCAAAAGATCCTTTGCAATATTTTCATCAAGAACATCTGGCTTTTTATCCAAGTAATCAAAAGCGCAAAAAAAACAATTATGATTACATTCGCCATGAAGGCCTATCTCAACATATATTGGATAAATATTTTCGCCATCAAGCCATTTATTAACTCTTAAGACATGATATATAAGTTTGTGACTGTCGATTTTATATTTATCCATTGTCTTTAATTCCTATAATCCATTTAAATAAAATTAATATGCTCTGGTGGCGCATCTTTTGGCTCGTCAAAAGATATATTATTGTTCTTTAAGTCCCAGAGGAATTCATTTGTCATATGCTGCAAACATAAAGTCCCGCAAGTCTTTCTAGCATCAAATTTGTTAGAAGCAATAAGATCCATGACTTCCCAATAACGATCGCTCTGCCATATCTCTTTAAAAGATTTATCAACAATATTTCCTATATGATAATCTTTATACCTTCTATGAAAAAGACCTCCGCAAGGAGCAACTAAACCCGAACCCGACAATTGCAATATAAACGGAGGACCGTAACATTGGGCATATTTCCTTCTTCCTTCACTTAGTAACTTTGTCCACTTAACTTTTACTAGATAGTCTTGAGTGGAATGAGTTTCAGCTTCTTTCAATACATCTTTCAACTCAAGATATTTTGAATAATCTACACCTAAGCTGCCTAAAACATCGTCACAGCAATGTTTAATTACTGTATAATCAACACCTACATCTTTTCCATATACTGCAAGTGGAATTATCATCTCGAAATATTTCGGAATTAGAACCATCTGAAGCCCTAAAGTAACTTTCAATTTTTGCCTTTTTTTTATTTCTACACATTTCTTTATAGTATTATCGACTTTATCAAAAGCACTCTCTTTGCAACCCATAATATTTGAGTATGATTTTGGATCGGCTGCAGACATATTAAACCTTAGATAAGTTAAACAAGGAAGGATTTCTTCCAGTCTTTCATCTTTAAGCAAATATCCGTTTGTACCTAAAGCAATATCTAATCCATTGCTCTTTCCCCTCAGTATTGCATCATACAAATGCTCAGAACAAGTGCTTTCTCCATCACTGACAAAGCTAACGGCTTTAACACCGATTTCAGCTGCATCATCAAGGAATCTAAATATTACATCTTTAGACATAACCTTCTCGTCATTTGCCTGCAATTGGCCATAACAATAGATACATCGATAAGTACACTTTCTTGTCAAAGCACAATCAACTGTAATAGGAGCAATTCTTTCTCCTCTTAGCCAGGCATCAACTCTATCTTTATGCCAATTTAGCTTATGCCCATCTAGTATTAATTCACCCATAATATCACCTATAAAGTATTTTTCTCATAAAGGATTTCTATTTGATTTTTTATTTCAAAAACTTTTTTATTATCTCCGATAAAAGTAAAATATTCGATCATCTCTCTCATTGACCCGACATTCTCTCTTCTTTCAAAATTTTTTCTTTCTAGAACAACAGCATTGTTAAAATAACCAGTTTTTCTAAGTCTTTTTGTGTTTTCATTGTTCAATTTAACATTTGACATTGTTATAAACAAATACGTCATACTTATAAAAACAGTAAATATTGCAAGCATTTTACAATCATTCTTTCCAGCATTACCCCGATCATGCCAAACATATGGTTTTGGCCTTTCCGCAAGAACGATCAAATAAAAAGCTATGTTAGATATTATGATCAATGGCACAAAACAAGTATACAGCTTTAAATCCACAGATCTTATTTGAAATATAAGCTTACTAACATTATTCAATGCTATAATCCTTAAATTAATAGCAGGCTTAATAAGAGCATAACCAAAATCCAGTCCGCCTAAAAATTCTGCGATAACAAGCATATTCCAAAGCACAAAAACAACAGATAAAACACTTACTATTAATTTGACATACTTTTTTTTACAATCTAAAATTCGAGCAAGAAGCATAACAAAAACAGGGAATTCAGCTAATAAAACTCTTGCACCCGGAGTCCCTCCTCCCCAAGCGAAATTTCTTGAAATAATGAATATTTTTATAAATAAATAAACACTTAAAATAAAAATAAATATGTCTCTAAAATCCCCCTCAAGTAATCCTTCAGGTTTTCCTATACTTTTAAAACTCTTATAAAACTGAACAAGCACAATAATGAATCCTGCAAAACAAAGATAAAAAACAGGAGACGTATAAAAATAACCTCTATAAGAAGAAAAAAGCATCTCAAACAAATAAGACATTTTTAAATTCAGGATCCCAATCTCTCCAATGTGAAATTCTCCATATTTTATATAGTCGTTAATTATCTTCAATATCCCTATTGGAAAAACCCCAGCAAGAAAACAAGCACAATGGGTCCAATTTATCTCCCTTATCTTGATCAAAAATGCAAAAAGAAAAATCAGAAAGAATATTTGAGCCCATAAATCTGCTTTAACAACAAGACACATTCCAAAAAATAATCCATATACAAACCAATTCTTTTTACTCTTACCAATCATAAAACTAACAGCCCATATTGAAATAACAGAAAATAAAGATGCAAGTATTTGGGCATTACCTACCTCAATTAGCATAAAATAGAAATATGGCGTACCAAAGCATACTATTAATGTAGAAAAAAGAGCTATCGCACTTGAAAAATATACACGGCAAAGAAGATAGGTTAAAACAAGCACTAAAAATCCAAATAATATCGTACTAAACGACATTAAACATTGAATAAACTGTTTCTGTCTAATAACTAGATTATTTGAGAAGCCTTCTTGTATCGGCAATAACGAAAGGAATTTACCATAAGCATAAAATGGTATCCATAAGATTACCCCCCCATGCCCATGAAAATCTGGGAAATTATATGTTTTTGTTACACTTTTAATATCTTCAGGAAAATAGTATTCATGATTAAAATTAATATTGTTTATAACATTAAGGTCTCCATCTTCAACAATACTTTCAGTATAGGCATAATAAATTGGCTGGTCTGGTCCATTAAAATCAGTTTTAAAAATTAGGAAAAATGCAATAAGAAGAATAAAGAAGAAGAAAAAGATTGAAATTCTCCCTTTCACTTTTCTCCTCCAACATCTTTTATTTCAACAGAACAATGACCAAAATTTTGGAACCTGTTTGTTTTAACTTTTAGATCACACGGATTACAATCTCCATACTGGTCACAATCTCTAAATTTATCTTCGATATCAAATTCGGGATCTAATAAATTACCAATATGAGGAAAACCTTTGTATAGATCATGATGACACCTATACACATTACAATCAGGGCCAATTATTAACTCCGATGTGCGACATTTGCACGTTCGCTTGGTTTTACAACCAACAGAATCTTCATACTTATAAAGTCCACTTAACTCGCCTCTATATTCACCTAAGAACTCCTTAACTCGAAAGTCTATCCTTAATTGCTCACACTTTTTCTTTGTTTTCAAAATGTGATCTTTTATTAATGGATGAAGAACACCATATGCTCCTATAGAAAAACCTGCTTTCTTCAAATAAAGCATTTTTTCGATAAAAAGATCTGCATTTATTTGTTGTGGATGATAAGAAGCCCTAATACTCGCATAAGGCGCTTTTCTTTTTAATCTGGAAGGATTCACTTCTTTTGCAAATATTTCAACATCAAATGAGAGATTAGTTAGAATATCTATATTTTGTCCGTTATGAATTTTATTAATAATTGAGTTGAAATCAGGATGCAAACTCGGTTCTCCACCTTGAAGAGTAATTGGTAAGTCACTTCTTGAAACAAGACGATTTAAAGCTTTAACCCAATCATTTCCAGGTATCAGATGCCCTTTATTATCTAGCCCATCAAATAAATTAATACAATAATCACAATTAAAATTACAATTTAAATTCAAAAAACAAGCGATATAATTAAATCTTTCTGGAAGATATATTTTCTTTAAACTCATGATCTATAATTTCCTTCACCCTAGAGGGATATATGTATTCCATACAGTATTTTGTTTTATTACAGGCTGTATTAAAACAGGAAGTGCACTCATATGGCGAATCAGGCAAAATATATGTTCCGCACTTATAAAAACTGAACTCATGAGGAGACGTTGGTCCAAATAAGCCAAGAACCCTCTTTTTTAATGCTAAACCTATATGTAGCCCTAAAGTATCTGCTGTCACTATCAACTCACAGGAATTGATCCAATCAATATACTCATAAAGATTATCAAATCCTTGCTGCCAAGTAATTGAATATTGATCGTTAATCAATACCTCCAGTTCTTTCCAATAAGACTCAGGCCATGACTTATTTACCCACCTCTTTCCTGTCGTCCAATTAAAACCAATATCATACTTTTTTTCACTCTTTGGTTTATATCCTAGTATGTAACCCTCACCTTTCCACTCTTTTCCTATAGCCTCTGCTAGTATTTTCTGCCAACAATCCTTGTTTCTTTTTCTGTTTTCTACGCTTTCGCTCATAAAAAGTAATTGAGTCTTTTCAAATGATTTACCATTACTGTTAAATCCATTCTCCTTGAACCCATAGAAATCTTTTGCTTTTAAAGAACAGCAAAACGCTAGGACATCATCCGTTTTTTCAAAATTTACAACAATATCAAATCCTTCATCAGATAATTTGCTCAATTCACATTCTTGGTAGGATAAAATTCGATCTATATATTTGTTCCCCTCTAATAAAGGAATAGCTTTCTTATCAACTAACCAACTAACATGGCAATCCTTAAAATAGTGTAGTATAAAAGTTGTCCTTAGGACATCACCTAAGTTCACAGTTCTTCCTATGCTATTTTCTAATGTTTCTGAATAACCTAATTTTATTATTAATAGTTTTTTCATGTTTTAAAAATACATAAAATACACTGTTTATTAATCAAAGAAATTTATTATACACTGGGTAAAAACTTATGTCATCATGAAATTAATAATTAAAAACAGCCAAATATTTATTTATTTTTATT
>JAHJCZ010000007.1 GCA_018812705.1 Candidatus Omnitrophota bacterium | reverse complement strand
ATTAAGTAAGAATCTTTGACAAGTCTATTGGCTTCTTCTAATAAATAATAGTTCATAAATTCCTCCAAAAAGTTGCGAAAGTCGTCCATTTGATGGGAAGACTCTAAACAATAGTTTAATTTACATCTCTTAAACAATAAATTGCTTGACAATTTTTAAACAAGGAATTAGTATTACAATATTATTTTTTAAAAAATTGTTTAAAAATATATTTTTAAAAACCCAATAAAAACTGTAATAGCTGGTAGATGGTTTCTAAAAGGAGGACATCTGAATGGTCAAAAGAAAATGGCTTATTAGATTAAAAATAGTTTTTTTTACTGTATTTTTGGTTTCACCAGTTATTTTTGGTTCGACGCTTTGTTATGCCTCGAGCGAAGATGGAGCTGATGAAGATAGCCGCATGTCTATGGATATCGAGCAAAATATAATGAGTAAAAGAGCCAAGTCCCCTGTCATTCAAATGAAACGAACCGTAGAATCACAAATTCCCAAACCTATCCTTCCTTCAGGAAAAACATTAATTAAAGAGATAAACGTAGTGGGCTCAACACTTTTAGCTCAAGAGGCAATTGATACGATCAAAAGAGACTATGAGAATAAAGAACTTACAGGCAGGCAGATGCAAAAAGTTGCCGACTTGATTAACCGCGCTTATTCAAGAGAAGGGTACATCACATCCTATGGTTATCTCGATATGAGCGATCTTTCTTCAGGTGTTTTAGTGATTAAAGTGGCTGAGGGCCGGACAGGAAATATCACAATACAGGGGAATAAATATTTTTCAACAAAGCTTATTAGGAAGAAAATTACTTTAGAAGAAGGTGGCTACTTTAATTTTCATGATTTAAACATAGATATTTTTAGATTAAATAAGCATGCTGATTTAAAGGCAAGCATTGTATGCGACCCTAATGTTGAAACTGGAATTACTGATGTTGTGATTAATGTTAAAGACAAGTCACCACTACACGTGATGCTTCAGATAGATAACTATGGTTCTGAATATATTTTTCAAAATAGATATAAGACATTTTTTATACACAACAATTTAACTGGTCATGATGATACTTACACAATAAAACTACAAAGAACAGAAGCAGATGCCCATCAGTTGTATGATATGGAGTACACAATACCAATAAACAATAAGTTGAAATTTGACTTTTATTATATGCCGTATAAAGTTGAAGATTATTATTACAGCGATAATGAAGAAACAGATTTTGAGAAGCATGCACGTAAGTTTTATTTTTATTTTAATCATGCTGTTATTGATAAACCGGGAGTTAGTTTAAATCAATTATTTGGATTTAAATATTTTGATATCCATTGGTATACAGGTGGGGGCGACCGTGATTGGGAGAGCTCCTTTAAAGAAGATCGATTTAGATCTGTCTGGTGGCAGCTTGATTTAAATAAAGTTGATAGACATGGAAGATGGATTATTTCAAACGCGATAGAAAAAGGCATCCCGGGATTGTGGGGTGGTTCACCAAGAAAAAGTGATCAGACTTCAGTAGACGGAGGCGGGAACGGATTTTGGAAAGAAAATCTTTATATTGCAAGAAGACAGAAATTAGTAGCCGGGATCGATTTTATCGGTAAAATGCGTCTGCAAATGTCTTCACAGAGCCAACCTGGAGTTAATGTTTTTGGTTTAGGTGGCTTTATGGGGGTAGTTGATAATAGAGGTTATCCGCGAGCTCAAGCTCCTGGTGACTCTGGGATTGCTTTTACAAGCGGTTTTTCTATGCCGCCGTTTGGTATTTCAAAATCAGCAAAAGTACCTTTCTCTAAAACTAACTTATACGATGCGGTCAAAATATTCACTTTTTATGATTGGGGTCGAGCAGAATTAAGAAACCCTGGCGCTGATGAACAGAAAGTTACAACTTTAGGTTCAGCTGGATGTGGAGTGACAGTAACTGTTCCGGATAAAAGTTTATCAATGAGACTTGATATTGGCTGGCCACTGACGTCAACAATACCAAAAGATCAAAGTGATCATCGTCCTAATTTTTGGTGGGCCATTACAAAGAGTTTTTAATCAAATTAACTTTATTTTTTAAATTGTAATTAATAAGAAGTAAAGCAAAAGGGAGACAATATTTATGAAAAAATATCAAATTCTAGTTTCTTTGATTGTTTTATTCTTTGGCATTATCGGTTTTACAATGATTGTTAATGCTGCTGAAGTATTATATCTTGAGGGCCGTGTTCAGATGCAGTCTTCAACGGATATTGAATGGACGCCCCTGGCAAAAGGTATGCAGGTTGAAATAGGGGATTCAATCCGAACAGCAAGGAATTCTTTTGTAGATATTGCTCTTGATAAAGCCAAGTTAAACACAATAAGAATTGATCCAAAGTCGCTGGTTGTTTTAAATTCAGAAAATTCTGGTACTTTTGACAGGCTTGATCTAACTAAAGGAAGAGTTGTCGCTAATCTTGAAGATCTAAAATCAGGAATGAACTTTGAGATCAACACGCCTTCCGCTATTGCGGGTGTTAGAGGAAGCAGCTATTCTGTTTATGTTGAAAAAGATTCTGACGAAGTTTTAGCTTTCAAAGATACTGTTTTTATAAAGGCCTTTGATTTTAATAAAAACGAATTGCTAGAGTTAATGCTACCAGAAGGTTTTAAAACATTTATTGAAAGATTTGGCGAGCCAAGCGCATTAATTCAAATTGCTACACAAGAATTTGAACGTTTCGACAATATTATGGAAGATGTTTCTTCATCAATTGAAGGTAAAATGGTGGAAAGGGCAAAAGCGCGCATAGCCCGTGAAAATAAAGCTAAAGAGGCAAGTGAAGAAAATAAAAAATCCTTATTAGAAAAAAGCAACGAACAAGTTGATGTTAATAAAGACCTTGTAGATCGTTTTTCGGATATTCAAGAAATCATAGAAGATCGTAATAAAATAGAAGAACTTATTGAAAATCATGAAGAAGAATATGAGGAATATTATGAGGAAGAACAACCTTAGACATCATAAAACTATCGCATAAAGCTTAAAGATAAATTTCTTTAAAAAAGGAGAAAAGATGATCAATAGAAAAATTTCAGTTTTAGTTTTGACTATGTGCTTAATGATTCCATCAACCATATGTCTTGCTACAGATGTAACTGAACAGGATGTCACCCCAAGCTCAAAAAGGATCTTTCTTGAGCCACAAAAATCATTTCTAGAAAAAGGGTCCTTTAAATACTTGCTTGGCCTTTCCGGGGGTTATGATAATAATGCCCACTTAGACAGTCAAAGGGATGGAGATTCTTTTCTGCAGACTTTCTTTAAAGCTTCTTTCATCACTCCTTTAGCTGAAAAGACAACAGGAACATTTAATTATGAAATGATGAGCCTTTTGTATAGTGGAGAAAGTGATTTAAGTTTAATTAAAAATGGCATTAATGCTGAGGCAAAACATGAAATCAATGATAAGATAACGGTTTCTTCAGAAATGTCTTTTGATAGTATTGAATTCTTAAGGTCTGGTAGTGATGATTATCTAGATAGTGGCTTAGGCTTAAAAGCTAAACAAAAGCTTCCTTCAAATTTCTATCATAGCCTTAGTTACAAGATGTTGTTTAGGGATTACAATCAAAGAGCTATCAGATTAACTGCATTAGTTAATAGTGATAAGAAAAGAAATGATTGGAGAAATACAGTAGAATATGAGGTCGGTAAATATTTTGAAAAGGATTTCTTGAAGCTTGGTTTTGAATATTTTAACAATAACTCAAATGAGCAATATTTGGATTATTATGATTATGATTCTTACAAAATAAAAACTTCTTTTACACATATTTTTTCTGAAAAAATATTCAGTTATCTATCTTTCGCGCAACAAATGCGTAATTATAGAGACAGAACGCTTATCAATGATACAGGGTTAACGGAATGGGAGAGAACTTTGTTAACTTCAGCTGCTGTATTTTATAATTTGAACAAATCAGTTTCTTTAGGGTTAAATTATACTTACAGGCAAAATTATTCTAATGAACCCACAGACAGATATTCAGGATCGCTAATTTCCCTTTCAACTTATTGGAAGTTTTAAGCAATATAATTTATTTGGATAAATACAGCCCCTCTTTCCTTATTAATAAGGGCAGAGGGGTTTGAATTTAAATAAATGTGACTAAAAAAACCCTAAACAAATTATTAATCAGTCTCAGCATCACAATATCCTTAGCTGTTTTAGCTTTAATTTCTGTTCGATCTAGGGTTTATCAGAGTTTAGAATTAAAGGCTTTAGATCTACGATTTTCTTTGCGCCCAGCCTCTCGATCAATAGCTCCAATCCTTCATGTTGACATTGATGACCAAAGCCTTGCGGAATTAGGCCGCTGGCCATGGCCAAGAATTTATCATGAAAAGTTAACATCCATCTTAAAAGAATTAGGGGCTAAACAGGTCTTAATGGATGTTATTTTTACTGAAGAGTACACAGATAATCCTAATCAAGATATTTTGTTTTCTGAAGCACTCGCAAGCACGGGAATCACCTATCTTCCTTTTTATTTTTTAGAAAATAAGGATATAACGTTTGACCCGTTAAGAGCAATGCTAGCTAAAGATATTACCATTTCTCTCAATGATGCAGCAAAATATTTTTCACTTAATCCTAAAGCTTTGAATGAAAGATTTCTTTCAATCAAGAGATCAATTCTTGATTCCGCTGCAATAGATTCAATTAAAAAAGATCCAGAGAGTTCCTTAGAAGACATACTCGAAGATATTGAAGAATCTCAAAAATGGTTTTTGTTTTCTGAAGACGAAAAATATTTAGAGGAAAGAATAACAAAATATAAAACAATTGTATTGTTATTTAATAAATTTCATTTAAACATTCCTATAAATTCATGGCCGTTTAAAAAAGAGTGTCTGGATATTAATCCCCCGATCAAGTTATTTACTGAGCATATTAAGGGAAGTGGTTTCCTTAATTCCGATGCGGACATAGATGGAATCACACGGAAAGTCCCTCTTTTTATAAAATATCAAAATAGCATATTACCTCATCTGACACTCAGTGCATTAATAGATTTGCTTTTAGTAGAAGAAATTAAGCTATCTCATTCTACGGTCATTTTGAAAAATGCACATTTAAATAACAAAGTAAAGGACATTGTCATACCTGTTGATGAAAATAGTAACATTCTCATTAACTGGAGAGGTAAATGGGGGAAGGCATTTGACCATATTTCTTATTCATACATTTTAAAACTTCAGGAAATAAGAGACCAGCTAAATTTGGATTTAACTTCATCAGATGTTCAAAATGAGAATGCAGGTGTCATTGATTATCTTAAAAAAAGCGAAGCAGAATTAGTTAAGAAGGTAAGGGATCTTGTTAAAGGCAAGACCTGTATTGTTGGCCTTACGGCAACAGGCACGCATGATTTAAGGGCTGTTCCCATTCAGACAGAATATCCTATGGTGGGGGTCCATTCCAATCTTTTTGAGACGATTCTAAATGAGAAATTTATCGTTCACTACAAAGGATTTGTTCGCATTTTTATCTTTCTTTTTACTGCTTGCGTCATAGCCTTCGGGTCTATTATGAAATTGTGGAAAAGTTTCCTGCTTTGGTTTGGGTATTTTTTGCTATATTTCTTCGTGGCTTTTTTCCTTTTTGTAAAATTCGGGATTTGGATAGATTTGGTTGGGCCGTTCGGGATTGTGTTTTTCGGTTCATCCGCGATCACCAGTTTTCGTTTTTTTACTGAAGAAAAAGAAAAACTTTGGATAAAAAAGGCTTTCAGCCATTATTTGTCTGATGAGGTAATTTCTGAGATGATCAATGACCCTTCAAGGCTTAATCTTGGAGGAAAAAAACGCAACATAACCGTTCTCTTTTCAGATATCAGAGGCTTTACTTCTTATTCCGAAGGGCATCAACCTGAAGAAGTAGTTGCAATGCTAAATGAAATTTTAACTGAGCAGGTAAAGGTAGTGTTCAAATATAACGGAACTTTAGATAAATTCGTAGGTGATGAGCTTATGGCCTTTTGGGGGGCTCCAAGCAATAAGAATTTAAATGATCACGCTCTTCTTGCTGTTAAAACATCTATTGAGATCCAAGCCAAGATGAGGGAGCTTCAACAAAAATGGTCTGATGAGAATAAAGATATCTTGCATATCGGCATTGGAATAAATTCAGGTGATATGATTGTGGGGAATATGGGTTCCGCTGAACGAATGGATTATACCGTTATCGGTGATAACGTAAATTTGGGTGCAAGGCTTTGCTCGGTTGCTGGCAAAAGTGAAATAATTATCAGTGAATCTACATACGAAATGTCAAAAGAACATATTAATGTTGAAAATCTTGAGCCTGTTTATGTTAAAGGAAAAGTTAAGCCGATTTCAATATACAAGGTCATTGGCTTAAAATAGCATCGATGGTAAGGATGAGATCATTGCAACTGACCAGGAAAGAAGGAATTCTCTTAAAGAGACAAAATTGTTTTGAAGGGTTAGTTTGTTTTTGAAAAAATAATAAAAACTAAGCCGAAGTGCGAGAAGGATCAGCACAATCACAAGAAAAAAAGACGAACGTTTAAAAATAAACATTAACACGATCGCCGCTCGCTCGATCATTCCATACCATTTTTCAACAGAATTATAATTTGCTCTGTCAATAAAAGTGTCATGGAAGCATCTAATTAAAAAATATCCATTGTATGTTGCAACGATTATAAGAATACAATAAATTATAAAATTGTTACTTAAGTAAAGCTGTGCAAAAATGTTAGGGGCAAGTACGGGATCGGGCACATTAACTAAGCTCGTAAAAAACACTAGCGAGATTATTCCGACATGAGACATTTGATCAAGCAGATAGGTCCAAAAACTGGATTTCGCTGTGCTGTATTTGATCTTGACCGCATCCTGGATAAGATGAGTTATAAAGATAAAAAGAAGAAAGACCCAAGTGAACGGTAAATTAAGATAAGGCCAGGATAAGAAGAGGCCAGAGAGAAAGATGATCAGCGCGTGAATAGCGACGCCTCTAATTCCCTTAAGTTTTATTTTGAAAATATAGTTAGTTTGTAAAGGAAAATCGCCGATGAAATGTGCTAGCAATAATCTTAAATATATAAACATTTATTAAAATCTCCTTATTTAGTTTAGCTTAATATAAACTAATTTCAAGAAATTTAAAGTCAAAATTATTAATTTTTTTAAAAAAGGAATACTATATGGATGCGATATTAAAAAGAAGAAGCGTTAGAAAATATACTGATCAGGAAGTTTCTGATGAGTTGATCAAAAAAATATTATCAGCTGCCATGAGCGCCCCATCTGCTGGAAATGAACAACCTTGGCATTTTATTGTTGTTAAAAACAAGGAAATGCTTAAAGATCTAAGCAATAGCAGCCCTTATTCAAAGGCTGTTTGCTCTGCTCCTGTTGGCATTGTTGTCTGCGGAGATTTATCTGTTGAGATCCACAAAGGACACTGGGTTCAGGATTGTTCAGCCGCAGTTGAAAATATGTTAATTGAAACAACATCCCTGGATTTAGGCGCTGTCTGGCTCGGAATTTATCCGTTAGAAGACCGGATTGACTACATAAAAAAACTCTTTAATTTGCCGGAAACAATCATTCCTTTTGCAATTGTTCCAATTGGGTATCCTTGCGTAGAACATAAGCCCATAGACCGATTCCAAGCAAAAAGAGTTCATAATGAGCAGTGGTAAAATATTTGCAAAAAAGCTATTGTAATTAGAACCGACTCTGATAAGATACCCGATATAATTTATCAAGATAAAAAATTGAAAAATATTACAACCTAATAATACTTAAAGAAAATGGCACAAACAGATAAAGAAGTTTTTAAATACGGTGTTTTTACCAAGAATCGCGTCGAAACTTTTAGCGACGGTATTTTTGCGATCATTGTGACGCTCTTGATCCTGGAAGTCAAGGTGCCACATATTGAAAATGCTGATTCAAGCATGGTGTTAATGCAGTCGCTGACAGGGCTGTTCCCAAAGTTCATCAGTTGGGTCATTAGTTTTTTGACTATCTGTATTGTCTGGGTAAACCATCATCGTATTTTTGATCAATTCAGGGGCTTTAATATCGTCCTTTTTTGGCTTAATGTACAGGTTCTGCTTTGGGTTTGTTTTATTCCCTTTCCCACTGCCCTAGTTGGTGATTATCCAAATAATCCTCTTGCCGTCGCTATTTATGGCATTGTAATGGCATTGACCGGAGCATCTTTGGTTTCTGTTAGGTTTTATGGGTTAATGAATAAAGATATATTAGAATTAGGGATGCCCGAAAAAACTTACAAAAAAGCGATTGTTTTTTCGTTCATTTTTGGGACAATATTTTATCTTACTGGTGCTGCTTTGGCATGGGTAAATACATTACTGTCTTTTGCTGTTTATTTTTTGATTACGATATATTTTATTTTCTCTTTTAAGTTCCAAGCTCATAGAGAAAAAAAATAAGGCCTTCTAGAAATAATTTTCCGCATTATCCTCAGGAAGAAATCCAAGATTTCTTTTTGTATCCGTGAGATCGAACACAGCCCGACTATTATCACTTACCGCAAAAGCTGCAAGAAAGTCCGTATTTACTTCAAGACCTTTGGTAAAAGCTTGAACAAGATCTTTTTTACTGCAGAATACTGCACGCATATATTCACCACCATAGATTTTAGGATTATCCTGAGGCACCGTCCAGCCTATGCGCAAAGCTACAAATTGCATCCCTCTGTAGGATAAATGTCTTCCGAGATTTTCTCCATATACCTTCGATTCGCCATAAAGAGAGATCGGGCTAGGAGGCATATCTATTGTGATCAGGCGGCTTCTGGGTTGCATTAATTTTTCTCCAATTGCCGCTTCATGATAAAAATTAGAACTTGCATACACGATTTTCTTTACCCCTGAACGAAAAGCTTCTTCAAAAACAAGGCTGGTGGCAAGAAAATTATTCTGAAAAGTCTGATGGCGAGGGGCATTAGGGTGTGGATTGCCAGCTAGATGAATAAGGGCATCTAACCCGTTGAAAATTCCGTCGATCTCTTTTTTTTGCGAAAAATCAACCTTTATAAATTTTGAATCTGATGACTGGATAGGCTTGTTAATGTCATAAAGCTCAAGTTCATAGTTCTTGCTCAATCCTTCTTGCAATGTTGAACCAATGTTGCCTGATGCACCTGTAATGCCAATTATTTTAATTTTAGTCTGTTGTTTTTCCATAGGATTTGCATTATAATTAAAAATCGTCAGATTTACAAGTAAATTCAAAAGTTTCAGATAAGAAAAACGAAGCACTTAGATTAATATTAATCTTAAAACATCAAAAAGGAGGCCAGAGATGAAGAAATTTTTATTAGCTATATCTATTTGTTTAATGTTGTTCTTTTTTCCCAGTGTTTCTTTTTGTTCTGAAATCCACGAAGCCGCAAAAAGTGGAGATGTTGTCAAGCTAAGGGAGCTCCTTGATAATGACCCGTCTTTATTAACAACAAAAGATGAGATAGGGAAAAGCCCTTTGCATTGGGCCGCGGGAAAAAATCAGCTTGAAATCATAAAAGTACTTCTAGATGAATACAATATTGATGTAAACATTAGAAATGCTAATAATGGGACCCCTTTGCATGTAGCAGCTTCACAGGCGAATCCAAAAGCAGCGATAATTTTAATTGAACATGGAGCTGAAATTGACGCGAGAACATTAAACGGATCGACTCCTTTGCATTTTGCTGTTTTTAAAAGTGGGAGGCCAGGCCATATTGAAGCTGCTAAAATTCTGATTGAAAATGGAGCAGATGTGAACGCAAAAACCGACGAAGGTGTTACACCTTTATCAATGGCTTTTTTCAGGAATAATAAGGAAGTAATCAATTTGCTTAAATCACACGGAGCAAAACCAGGGTCATCAAATCGTCGAAGAGGAAGAAGCAATACCATAAATCCTTATCTAAACAATTATTAAGGCTCCTGGACAAAAACGGGTGAATCAGGTCCCCAATACATAAAAAAACAACTGAGTACTTTTCAAAAATAATTTTAAAGACAGATAGAACAAACCGGAAAAATGTTGTGAATTCTCAAAAGAATGTTAAGATACTTTAAAAATTATCAAGCCACTGGAAAATCAATTTTTAAAGCTGTAGAATAGGAACAGGTTATTTTGCTGTTAAAATTTTTAGTTATAGCTAAGAGCCCAAAAACAACGATAACAGGCACTTCTTTACAATATTTTAAATATTTAAAGCAATGCCGATCACTCTATTCTTTTAAAGTATCAATACTCCTGTCAATATCTACTCTATTTTTTTTATATCCGGCAATATCGCAGGCAAACACAACTAACCTTAAAAATACAAAAGTTATTCTTTCCTGGAAGCCACAGGCACAGTTTGCTGGTTTTTATGTAGCCAAGGATAAAGGCATTTACAAAAGATATGGATTAGATGTTAGTTTTTTAGAAAGAAACACAAATACTTCCCCTTCTAAATTACTTCAAAATGACCAGGCTGATTTTGCCATTATGTGGTTAAGTTCTGCCATTAAGAGACGCTCAGAAGGATTGAAGCTTGTAAATATTGCCCAATTAATACAGCGGTCGTCTCTCATGCTTATTATGAAAAAATCCAGTGGCATACAAAAGCCCAAAGACCTTCAAAACAAAAAGGTAAGTCTTTGGGAAGGTGAACTGCGCTTACAACCGGAAGCATTTTTCCGAAAACTTAAACTAAATGTAAAAATTATTCCACAATCATACACAGTTAATCTTTTTTTGAACGATGGCGTGGATGTTGCCTCGGCCATGTGGTACAACGAATATCATACGATCATAAACGCTGGTGTTAACCCTGATGAGTTAGTCACTTTTTTCTTTAGTGATTACGGATTGAATTTTCCTGAAGATGGAATTTATATGCTTGAAGATAATTTCAACAAAGACAGAGCAAAGGCAGTAGCTTTTGTAAATGCAACAATAGAAGGTTGGCTTTATGCCTTTGAACATCAAGAAGAAGCAGTTAGCCTTGTACTAAAGTACATGCACGAGGCTCATCTTCCAGAAAATTGCGCCCATCAGAAATGGATGCTCGCAAGGATTAAGGAACTTATTCTTGTTAATGGAGAAATCTCTATTGGGAATCTTAAAAAAGATGATTACGAAAATGTTAGTAAAGAGCTAATGAACAACGGTTTGATCAAAGAAATGCTTGATTTTAATAATTTCTATATTCCTTTAGAAAGAAAATAATGAAAAATAGAAGCCTTGCCTTTAAATTGATAATTTTTCTATCCGGTAGCGTTTCTATTGTATTTATTCTTATTATCGGACAAAATTATTTTTTATCCAAGCAGATCATTATGAAAAATATCCGCAGTAATGCTGAAAATCTTGCCTGGCGAACAGTCAACAAGATCCAAATTACCTTGGCATCCATAGAAAAAGTTTCTGAAAACACTGCTTTTTTTATTGAAGAAGCTAAACCGAACAAAGAGCAAATTGTCCAATATTTAAAAATGGTAGTTAAAAATAACAAAGAGCTCTACGGAATGGGCATAGCATTTGAACCTTATCAATTCGATCCGAATTTACTTTATTTTGGACCTTATTATAACAGAGAAAAAGACGGCTTTAAGCTAGAATATATGGGAGATGAATCTTATCGGTATTTTTTTCTGGATTGGTATCAAATCCCACGCGAACTAAATCGGCCAATATGGAGCGAGCCCTATTTTGATGACGTTTTGATGGCTACATATTCAATCCCTTTTTATGAAAATGCTATCAAAGAACGAAAATTAGCTGGGATCATTACTACAGATATCTCTCTTGAAAAATTAACAGCTATTGTTAATTCTGTAAAGATACTTAAAACAGGCGATGCCTATTTAATATCTAAAAATGGAACGATTATTTCTCATCCCAATCAAAAGTGGATCATGAATGAGACTATTTTCAGTATTGCGGAATCCAGGAACGACGAAAACTTGAGAAAAATAGGAAGAAAAATGGTAGTGGGTGAATCTGGGTTTGTGCCATTTCTTTCATTTGACCGAAACAAAAAAAGTTGGGTTTATTATGCCCCGATAACTTCTACCGGATGGACACTTGCTGTTGTTTTTCCAGAAGATGAACTGCTCGAAGATGTTGTTAATCAAACACTCCTGGTTTGCACTTTAGGTTTTCTTGGATTGATCTTGTTAGTCGCAGTGATCATAGTTATGGCAAATTCCATAACTAGCCCTTTGCGCAAAATGTCTAAAGCTGCTGAGGCTGTTGGGAATGGCGATCTTGAAGCTGAATTACCGATGGTTTCATCAAATGATGAGGTTGGGTTACTTACCCAAGCTTTTGCAAATATGAAAATCTCTCTTAAGGAGTATATTAGTAAATTACAAGAGACCACAGCTGCTAAGGAACGTATCGAGAGTGAGCTTAGCATCGCAAGAGAGATCCAAGTCAGCATATTGCCAAGGACTTTTCCTGCTTTTCCCGATAGAAAAGAATTTGACATTTATGCAACGATGGAACCGGCAAAAGAAGTTGGCGGAGATTTTTATGATTTTTGTATGATTGATGAAAAGAAGCTATATTTTGTTATTGGAGATGTTTCAGGCAAAGGGGTGCCGGCGGCTTTATTTATGATGATCGCCAAAACCCTTTTGAAAAATGAAGCATTGCGTGGTTCTTCTGCATCTGAGATACTTTGCAATGTAAACAATATTATCGCCCTCGATAATAGTACTAGCATGTTTGCAACAGTTTTTTGCGGCATACTTGATATTGAAACAGGTGAGTTGGAATTCTCAAATGCTGGACACAATCCGCCACTTTTTTATACCCAGGCAAATGGTTTCGAATTCCTAACTATTATAAAAGGATTTGTGCTCGGCCCCATGCCGGACTTCACTTTCAAATCTGAAAAAATTAAACTCAATAAAGGGGATTGCTTTTTTCTTTATACGGATGGTGTTACCGAGGCCATGAATCCAGCCAAAGAATTATTTTCTGAAGAAAGGTTTCTATCCGTAAGCTCCAATTTGCAAGATCAAGATATCCGCTTTATTGTATCTGGAGTTAGAGAAGATATTACCCGTTTTGTCAAAACCGAACCCCAGTCCGATGACATCACAATGCTGATTTTGAGAATTAATTAGAAAATGAAACGATTATTTTTAATAGTAACCTTACTGCTAATTTTACTCCCTAACGTAAATGCGGAGGAAATTCGAGGAATTGACACCAACGGCGATAATCAAGTTGATCAATGGTTTTTTACGAAGGGGTCCAATCTCGTTAAACTAGAAGAAGATTTTAATTTTGATGGCATTGTTGATAAACGAGCCTTGTTCTTCTATAAAAACGGTCAAAAAATCAAGGTAGAGATCGATTCTAACATGGATGGAAAAGCCGATGGCTGGAGCTATCATCGAAATGATCAACGATATCTTATTGAGAGTGATACAAATTATGATGGTGCAGCTGATTATGTGATTGATAATGATAAGCAGATGACATTGATTGACTCGAATTATGATGGGCAAATGGATATTGAGGAATCAAAAGAGAAAAGATTAATTGATTCCAACAATGACGGTAAGTTTGATATAGAAGAACTAAAGACCTTGGACTTGGAAACATGGCTTGGGCAAGAGAGAATTGAATATGCTAAAAACCTTCTGATTTATATGAAGAATACGAATTATAAGCAAAAAGCTGGACTCGAATAGATTCTTAGAAAAATATCTTTAATGTTAAAAAGGCAGATAGTAACGATACTCTCTGCCTTTTTCTTTTTTATTAAATTTTAGGAAATTAGTCTTTTCAAAGCAAATCCTAATAATCCAGACCCACACAACATGAGACACTTAGTCCTAGGCTGTCATATTGACATTTGTTAGTTTAAGTATTATATTTATTCTCTAATCATATTCTTTATATAAAATTTACTGGGAATTCATAGGGAAGTCATTTGGTAGGGAAATTCAATTGACTTATATTTATAATCATGATAAGTAATAGTCTATAAATTTATTATTATCTGGTTATAAAAGGAGCGAAAAGTGTTGACCTTAAATAAGATAGGAAGATTTAAATTAAGTTTAACGTCTTCAATGCTTGCCGTATTGATGTTAATAATTATTCCCGCAAGTGAATCCCAGGAAAAAAAGATAAGTCCCATTCTTGAAAAAGGTATTGGGCAATACAAACATGAAAATTATGATGAAGCGCTTGCAACTTTGCAGCAAGCAGTCAAAGATGACCCCGAATCTTCACTTGTCGCTTATTATTTAGGCCTTGATTACAAAAGGCTCCAGCAGTATAAAAAAGCGATTCCTTATTTAAGAAATGCTGTTACCTTTACGCCAAAAATTATAGGTGCTCTTGTTGAACTGATCGATTGTTTATACAATGTTAATGAATTGGAAGAAGCGAAGAAATGGATTGTCGAGGCAGAAAAGGAAGGGATTCGTCCGGCTCAAGTGGCTTTTTTAAAGGGCCTTGTTCTTTTGAAAGAGGATAAAGGTGAAGCTGCCATTGTTTCTTTTGAAACTGCAAAAGAGTTGGATAAAACAATGACGCAGGCTGTTGATTATCAGATCGGTATTGCCCATCTTAAATCTCAGGATTTTAGAGATGCTCAGAAAGCTTTTAAATCAGTTATTTTTTTAGAGCCTTCATCTAATATTGCTCAATACGCTAATGAATACATTGATGCTCTGGTTAAACGGGAAGAAGCAATGCGGCCATGGAAATTTTCTTTTGGTACGGCATGGCAGTATGATGATAATGTTGTTTTAAAGTCGGATGACTCATCGATCGCAACGAATATTACAGACAGCGCTGATTCAAGAACGACGTATACAACAAATGTGGAATATAATCATCGTTTTGATAAAACATTTGGCATTAAGGCACAGCATCTTTTTTATTATTCCAAACAGTTTGATTTGGGCTTTTATGATACGTTATCCAATACGGTTGTAGTTCAGCCGAGCTTTACTTTAAAAAATGGTCTTTTAACATTTCCTATTACTTACAGTCACGCAATGGTTGATGAGCGGTCTTATCTTTCAAATCCTGCTGTTGGCGGTGTTTACAATTTTATGGTAGGACCATCCAAGATGGGTCAATTATCTCTAAAATACAATAATAAAAATTTTCTTTGGACCCCCTCAACTGCGGATGAGGACCGGGACGCCAATGAAATCATCGCAAATATCGGCGGATATCTATTTTTCGCAAAGAAAAAAGGATTTGTAAATTTGCGCTATGGATTTAACAATGACTGGGCAGAAGGCAATAACTGGGACCAGTTCGGCAATAGAGTTACGGCTACAGTGCTTGTTCCTGTTAATGATAAGCTTAATTTGACTGTTTCCGGTGATTTTCTTATGCAGAGATTTCTAAATACGCATACGGTTTTCGATATCAAAAGAGAAGATGACGTTTCCACTGCCTCGACATTGCTTGCTTACAAATTAACTAAAAATTGCGAGTTCCAAATGCAGTATACGCATGTAAATAATGATTCCAATATCAGCATCTATAAATATGCACGTAACATTTACAGCACCAGCATTCAATTGAAATTTTAATTAATATAATATGTCTAGGACTATTCAAAGTTAAGGTCGAGCCCTTGACAAAAATAACGAGGTAATAAAAATGGAAACTATTAAAAGAAGCTTAATATGCAAAATATTACTATGTTTCTTCTGCGTATTGCTTATCTGTCCGCTTGCCTTTGCATCGGTAGAGGTTGGCAAAATTTCCTATACTGAGGGAAGAGTCGATGTCTTAAGGGCTGACTCAGGGAATATCGTTCCATTGAGGGAAAATGAGCCGATTTTTGTTGGAGACATTGTCCGAACCAAATCTAACTCAAAATCGGAGATAAGCTTTTATGATAAATCGATCATTCAGCTGGCGCAGAACACCCGCTTAGAGATAAAGGATTACAGGCTGGGTGAAAATAATAAAAGAGAATCAGCCGCTATATTAGTTCAGCGCGGAAAAGTCAGAACTATTATTGAAAAATATGAAGGAGTAGAGCCTTTTGCGATTAATACGCCAAATGCAAAAGGTACAATTAAAGGTTCAGATATTTTTGCTTTTTATCAAGGTGGCACAAGCGGGATGCTTGTGAATTCAGGAAATCTTGCTGTTATTAATTTAGCCGAGCCTGAGCTTCCCCCGGTTATGATCCCGCCTGGTAATAGCGTTGTGATTTCTTTAGAAGAACAACCCCAAGGCCCTAGGCCTTATTTAGAAATTGAGAAGAAATTTCACGAGCAAGATACAACCCCACCCCCTTCAATTTCAAGAAGAAAAGATTTAGGCAAAATTTCAGGAGCAATTACAAAATTTTACGGAGATGTAAGAATCACAAAAGAAGGAACAATAAATCCTCGCGTATCGCAGATTAACGATGTGCTTAGTGAAGGCGATATTATCGAAACAGGCATAGATGGCATGATAGAGATAAAATTTGATAACAGCAATGCTATAAACATGAAGCCTAATTCACGTCTTGTTATTAGCAGATTAATTGTTGATTCTACCAATGGAGAATTTGAGAATTCATTTGAATTGAGCATGGGAAAAGTCCGGGCAACGGTTGAAAATTTGAAAGGCGATTCAAGTTTTCAAATAAAAACCCCAGTAGCTACTTGCGGTGTTCGTGGAACTATTATGGTTGTTGAAACAACAAAGGAAGAGACTAAAACCTTTTTTGAAGGAGGCTTTGGTTTTATTAGAAGTTTACTAAGTGGTCTAGAGCAAAAAGTTGGTATTGGAGAAAATTCCACTGCAGATAACAAGGGTAATGTTTCTATACCTAAATTTACAACACAGAAAGAACGCATGGAGATGGGAGGTGGATGGGAGCCCGGAAGCGGTATTGAAGGGTATTCTGCCCCTGAGGGAACAACAGGAACTTATTTGTATGATGCGGATACTGGTATTAATAAAAGCGACAGTGAGTCTGAAGACCTTATTGGTAATACAAAAGATGCAGGGAACACATCTGATAACATTTTGGATAGTCTGACACCTGATCCCGAACCATCACCAGAACCATTACCCGAACCTGAACCATCCCCAGAACCGCCTAATCAAGATGTTTCATTCAACGGAACATTTTTTGCGGGTTTTGTAAGTCCTGATATGGAATGGCAACAAGATGGTTATGTTGACGGGTCTCTTTCATCTAATGAGGATTTCTCGAAAATAATTTTAAGAGGTACATTTGCGCCTCCTGTTGAAGGAAATGATGAATTATGGATAGCAGATGGCTTTAGTGGTACAGATGATAGCGGAACAGCATATATTGGAATGATAGCCGGGACCAAGGAGGATGACTTATTAGATGCATTTTTATATTCGCTTTATATTCGAGAAGATGATGCGGGCGATAGATACGCCGGATATGTGTTTTCTAACGATATTTCAGGAGTATTTGATCCTGGTGTTGAACAGGGCACTTTTGACGGAGAGGGCAACCTTGTTTTTGGCTTTGAATATCCAACAAGTGTTTCTCCTAGTGAATTGTATATCGGAACTGATGCTGTCGTAGAACACAGAAATATTGAAGCTGATATTATTGGCGATATTACAGGAGCATATTCTGTTTCTATTGATACAGCAAGGATTGCAGATCAATCTTGGGATATCTGGTCATTTGGTGCAGAAGGAACATTTTCTACTCTTCCATTAGATGACTGGGAAGCTGTTTTGGGATCAGCTACTTATGGAGAATTTTCGGCGTCATATCTACTTTGGAAAATCAATGGTTCGCCGACATCATATAATAAATTGCAAGGAACTATTAGCGGAAAAAATTTATATGTTGATATGTCAGGTGACTCTTCTTTAGGGGTATTAATGATTGACAATGGGGATTTCATCGGAACGCTTGGCGACGGTACTTGGTATGGAATAGGCGCAGGTATTGGTTCTGCCGAGCAAGCTCTTCAATTAGGTGGATATTTTAACGGGCAGTTTGCAGAATTTGGCGAAGGTTTGGGGAATGAGTCTGGAAGCATAGACGCGATCATGGGAACAACAGCATCTATTTGGGACGGTACAACGTCTATTCTAGTTATGGGTGAATATTCAAACCCCGCTGATCAAAATCTTTGGACAGATAATGGCAATTTTGAAGCAATAACTCAAGATGGATCAAGACTGCTTGGAGTTATTGGAGGAATCAGTAATAATGGTTCGGCACAAGCAGGATTATTGGCATTTTATATTAGGCCAGATGACGTAGGATTTCGAGCAGGATATTTAATGTCAAATGACTTGTCTGGAAATTTTTATAATGATCTGGGAATGTTTGAATTAGATGGAAGCCTTAACTATTATCAGGATTTTCCAACTATGTATTCACCTGAGGATCTTGAGTCGGCTTTGGATGATAATATTGAAATTTATGGAGACATCGTCGGCGGTTCTGGATTTTATGGTGGTCTCTCTCTTGATGCTACAAATATTAAAGATCAAAACTGGGGATTGTTTTATGGAGGAGCAGGCGGCTCACTAATTACGCCTCTTGGTGACGGCTGGCAAATTTCCATGAATGGTGTTGGTTTTGAGCCAGATAGTAACATAATAGATTCCTATATTATGGGTCAAATGACCGGAGATGGTTGGTCAAACAATGAATTTTCAGGAATTTTTAGCGGGCAGTATATTTCTATAAATTCATTAGGAATATTTTCCGGAGATATCCTCGGTGTGTATGATCAATCGCAGGAATCATGGGAGGCATTAATGCTTGGAAGCTCCAGTGAAATAGAACAACTCACTTCAAGCGGTGGTTTAATGGCAACCGTCAGGGATCATGACATGAATGCTGACTTGCTTGAAGGTCTTATCGGTCTCAGAGATAATATTTGGGATGGAGGAGCATCTTTCGTTTCAATGGGTAAGGCGGAGTTTTGGGTTAGAGGAACTGATGATTTTATTTGGTATGGTGCCCCTCAATCTTTCTACAGTTATGATCCTTATGGGGATGATGGTTCTGGAAGATATTCCACTTTTGAAGATGAGCAAAATGATAACCAATACGGATCCCTTGTCGGACTTTCTGTCGGCAGGACAAATGATGGTTTTATGGAGGGGATTCTATATTCAATTTATGTTGATCCAGAGGGAAATTTTGGAGTTGCTTCTGACAATAATTTGCTAGGCATGTATGATAATGAAACTGAGATGTATTTATTAGAGGGATATTTGGGTCTAAGTACGCCAAAATCTGGTTATCCTCTGGCCCCTGAAGATCTCTATACAAATCTAAGTTTTTCTGACGTAACAGGTAATCCAGAAGTAGGAGGTTTTACTATCGGAGGGGATATTAATCTTGAAGAATTTTCATCAAGCTTAGTCAGCCTTTATAATTTGGATTGGGGTATTTTTGAACTTCATGGCGCTGGAACATACGCAGATAATATTAGCGATAGCTGGACGGTTGATGGTATGACGGGAATGACTTCAGATGTAGATACTTACAGGCTAGGTGGTTCCTGGTTAGGTTCAATGGCCGGGTCAATATGGTCAGAAAATCGTATTGATGGCCAGCTTGATGCTGTCTGGATTCAATTGCGCAGAGATGGGACTTTATCCGGGCATACAATAACTGCATCTGAAGTTCTTGGCAATTATGTGGAGATTGAAAGCGAATCCGGAACGTTTCAAGTTGCAAGTGCTGGTGAATGGGTTGAGGTAGATAGTCTTCTTGACTTGGCCGGGCAGTATGATGATATTACTAACTTGGCCGGGCCGAATATTCCTATAACAGAAGTTTACACATCTTTATTGTCTGGAAGTGGTATGTTTGAGTCAGGGGGTTCATTAAACATAGTGAGCATGAATATGGATTTTTATGTTAATGACGATTTTTATAACTTTATTTCAAATGGTATTTGGGCAGCTAAAATAGATGGGACTTTTACTAACCCGGTAGGAATGGCTTGGACAGCTAATGTAACTGGTAATTTAAGAAATACTATGACCGAAGGCATCGATGGAACTGTTAGTGCAACTTTTTCTGGAACTGATTTCGATAATGGCCATTGGCAGGCTGATGTAATCGGGAGCACTTCGACTGATATCACCTTTCAAGGTGTAGCCGGAGGGACGATTGATTCGGGTCTTTTGACTTTTACTGGCGCAGGTACAGGAACATATCAAACGCCATAAATTTTGCGGAGATTTTTAAAAGAAATTTCCGGATTTAACAATATTAGAGGGGGGAGAATGTTTGAATTTTTTAAATTTTACAAGGGGTTTCTATTTCTTGCTTTTCTTTTATTTTTATTTACTGCCGGCTGTGGGAATCAGGGTTCTGTTGGTAAAGAAAAAGTAATTGCTTATGTTAATAATGAGCCCATCTACGAGTCAGACCTAAAAAGAAGTTTAGAGATCAAATCGCATATCAATCCAACCTTTCAAAACTCGCCAGAATCAAGTAGTGATGAATTAAATGCTATAATTGATAAAAAACTCCTTATCCAGGAAGCAGTGGAAAAAGGTTTAGTCCGCGAAGAAAAATTTGTTAACACTATTAAAACATTTTGGGAGCAGACATTGATAAGAGATTTGATCGTTTCTAAAAAGAAAGAGGCGAAGGACTCTGTTTTTGTCACGGAAGAAGAGATAGAAAAATATTATGGCGATCTAAGCTGGCGCGTTATTTTTAAGGTCTTTAAAAGTAGAGATGAAGATCAAATCAATAGCATATATAATAAAATCAAAACAAATATTGAGATAGGTCTTCAGGATTTTGAGACGATCGGACCTGTGGGCTATGAGGATGTAAATTCTCAAGTGCTCTTAAAAGCATTTGATCTTGCAGTCGGGAAGCCTCAAATAATAAAAGAAGCTTCGGATCTTTACATTATCATGGTTATCAGCAGAGACAAAGTGGTTAGTGATCCGATAGAAGAATTAAGGCCTCGTATAGAAAAAAGAATTATTGCCCTTAAGGAGCAGCAGCTGTTAGATGATTGGCTAAAAGTTAAGAGGGAAAAGGCAAAAATAAATATTCTCGAACAATAAAAAGGCTAGGGTATATGGAAAAGAGAAGGAATTATTTTATAAAAAAGAAGTTTCAAATGAATTTTATTGTAAAGTTTGGGTTGCTTCTTTTGCTGGAATCAATACTTATTATGGGGTTGTTTATGTATCTTTCTAACGATACGCTAACAACGGGTTATTCCCATTCGATCTTGAAAGTTGAAAATACCCAGAATTTTTTCATTATTCCTTTCACCCTTGTTTCTCTTATTTGCTTTATTGCCATAGGCCTTGTTGGAATGGTCGTGTTTACCTTGCTTTCTCATCGCATAGCAGGACCGTTGTACCGGTTTGAAAAAATCCTGCAGCAGATGGGAGATGGTGATCTAACGGCGAACGTAACTTTAAGAAAAAAAGATCAGCTGGAGGAATTTGAAAAGCTTATAAATGTATTGGTTGATACGCTTGATAACCGTATGGGAAATATAAAAAGAAATTTAGAACAAGCGCAAGAGCTTCTTTTGAAGGTCGATGCACCTGAGGCTATTTCTGAATTAAATAAAAGATTAAACTTGATCAAAGATGAAATTAACCATTTTAAGGTTACCTCAGATTTTAAGACTAAGTAATGATAAGATTCTCCTGTTATTTTTTACTGTTTCTAATATTGTTTTTCCCCTCGCAATTTCTCCGGGCAGAATCATCTTCTGGAAGGGATTCTAAAGTGTCGGAAGAGGCTAGATATTCTTTATCACAAATGATAACCCCTGTATCAATTCAAACTTCCGGATTTGGCAAGTTATTTAAGACAAAATACGCGGATATTTATTATTCATCTGATAAAGATATTGATACCTTTATTTGGCGCTTAGGCGGCCAGAGGATGGAGTTTTTAAATAATTTAGACTTAGCATCAAATCGTGTTGATAGGATTGTCAATCGGGTGCAGACAATTTTGGATATGTGGCCGGAAGATTTCAAGATAATTATATATCTTCATCCGGAGACATTGGGGCCTAATAAGGTAGCCTATTATTAATATCAGACCGCATCGCTGCATTTTTCTATCGATTATGCAAGTGATGGCGTTGTTGCGCATGAAATGGCACATGCCATTATAAATCAGTACTTTCCATCAAGGTCACCTAGTAAGATGCAGGAAATTCTTTCACAGTACGTTGATGAGCACTTATGGAGCGATTACTGATCTTGTAAAAGACTTTAAAGGCATTTTAATTGACAGCATTTCACTTATTTCCAGATTTAGGTTTCACTTTTAAAGCTTTTTTTATTTGTACTAAATAGATTTTCTCTTGACACTAAAATAAGAATTGTTATAATCTTATATCTTTAAAGCGTTTATCAAAATCACCAGGGAAATAGGATACTATGATTAAGTTATTAGGAACGTTAAAATTATACTGATTAGAAAAAAAGGGGCGATAATTTATTCGCTCCTTTTTTTATTTTACAATTTGGGCTCTTAATATAAAACATTAATTATTATTCACAATAACGGAGATTAAAATGAATGAATTAAAATTTGAATTTTCAGACACAATTACAGGTTACGTAACAAATTACGATCCAAAAGAGAAGATCTTTGCACTCAAGACCAGTGATAACCGTGAATTTTCAGCAAGGCTTACAGCCATTACTTATGCCCGCGGTCCAAGAAACCTTTCAGAAGGGTGGTGTGATTATACAGATAAAATGGAATCGCTACTTACCCCTGGTCAATATCTTTCTGTAATTGGTATTTTTTACCCTGAACCGAAAGGCTATGAATTTGATGCAAAGGTATTGATCTTTTCTGGTGATGGAGTAGGTAAATTCAGGCTTGAAGAAAAAGATTGGTGGATCACCCAAGCCAAAAGTGTTGCTGATTTTTACATTAATGCTCAATTTGGTGGCCCTGATACCATTGATTACAATACATACAGAACAATGTTGTCATTAACCGGAGAACGTAAGGCTGATCATAGGCAGGAAACAGATACAATTTCCCGTATGGTCTATGGAATGGCATCAACATTTTTGCTTACTGGTGAAGACCGGTTCCTTGAAGTAGCTGAAAAAGGAACCCAATATTTAAGAGATCACATGCGTTTTTATGATATGGATGAGAATGTGGTTTACTGGTATCACGGTATTGATGTAAAACATGGCCGTGAGCATAAAGTTTTTGCTTCTGAGTTTGGCGATGATTATGATGGCATACCCATGTATGAGCAAATATATGCTCTTGCAGGTCCAACACAGACATACAGAATTACCGGCGATCCTGCAATAATGAAAGATATCAAAATGACCATTGATCTCTTTGACAAGTTTTTTCTTGATAAGGAAAAAGGTGGATATTTTTCACATATAGATCCTGTGAGTCTTGATCCGCGAAGCGAAAGTTTAGGAAGAAATCGTGGCCGTAAAAACTGGAATTCACTAGGTGATCACGCCCCTGCATATCTAATTAATCTTTGGCTGGCAACAGGAGACCCAAAATACAAAGATTTCTTGGTCTCTACTGCAGATTGCATTGCAAAATATTTCCCAGATTACGAGCACAGCCCATTTGTTCAGGAAAAATTCATGGAAGATTGGAGCCATGATAAGAAATGGGGTTGGCAACAGAATCGAAGCGTAATCGGCCACAATTTAAAGATCGCCTGGAACTTATTACGCATTGATAGTCTTGAACATAAAGAAGAGTATCTAACACTTGCAAGAAAAATCGCTGAGATCATGCCGACTGTTGGAATGGATACACAGCGCGGAGGCTGGTATGATGTTATGGAACGTGAACTTGCACCCGGAGAGACTTGCTATCGACATGTTTGGCATGACCGCAAAGCCTGGTGGCAACAAGAGCAAGCTATTTTAGCTTATCAAATTATGCATGGTGTTCTAAAAGATGAGGCATATCTTAAGTTAGCGAGAGAATCTGCAGCTTTTTACAATTCTTTCTTCCTTGATTATGATGATGGTGCAGTATACTTTAACGTATTAAATAGTGGACTTCCGTTTTTGCTCGGAAACGAACGTTTGAAGGGAAGCCACTCTATGTCAGCCTATCATTCTATTGAGCTTTGTTATCTCGCTCAGGTTTACCAGAACTTGCTTTATACCAAACAACCGCTTGATCTATATTTCAAACCTTTACCTCATGGTTTTCCAGGAGACATTTTAAGAGTCGAACCTGATATTTTACCTAAAGGAAGCGTTAAAATATCTGCGGTCTGGGTTGATGGTAATCCTTGGAAAAATTTTGATGCGGATAAATTGACTGTTGATATTCCTAATTTGAATTACAGACCAAAGATCAAGGTACGACTTATCCCTGTATAATAAAGGAGAGAAAGATGGACATTAAAACCAGAACAAAAGATGGTTCGACTATTATTGAGATAATTGGCAGTTTAGATGGAAATACTGTTAATGAAGCACAGGAAATAATTCTGCCATTGATATCTTCAAGCAATGTTTCAATGGTGCTTGATATGAAAGAATGTGGTTACGTTTCAAGTGCGGGTCTTCGCCTTTTGCTAATGGCAGCGAAACAGCTTTCTGTACAGAATGGAGTTTTGGTCCTATCTGGTCTTTCAGATGAAATTCAAGACGTAATGGAGATGACGGGTTTTAATAATTTCTTTAAAACTTTTGATAGTGTTGATTCCGCCCTTGATGCCTTAAGAAAGGGGGTCTAATGTTTAGAGTTGACCTTCATCCTACACATGTTTGTGACTGCGGTAAATTTCGTTTAAGAATGGGACAACCTCTTCCTTTTGGAGCGACTATTGTTCCGGGAGGAGTTAACTTTTCGGTATATTCTCATGCGGCAACATCTTGCAAATTAGTGCTATTTAACAAACATGAGAAAAAGCCTTTCTGTGTAATCCCTTTTAAAGATGAGTTTCGAATTGGAAATGTTTTCACAATGATAGTTTTTGACCTTGATTTTGAAAATCTAGAATACGGATTTCACATGGATGGTCCTTTTGACGAAAAAGAAGGTCACAGATTTGATAAAACAAAAATACTTATGGATCCTTACTCTAAAAGTATCGGAGGACGAGATGTCTGGGGTGAAACACCAGATTGGGATGACCTGTATCAGCATAGATCTAGAATAGTTTTTGATGATTTTGACTGGGAAAATGACCATCCGCTTGAAACACCTGTCGAGGATTTGATCTTTTATGAAATGCATGTAAGAGGATTTTCAAAACATAGTTCATCAGGCATCAAGCACCCGGGGACTTTTGCTGGAATAAAAGAAAAAATTGATTATTTAAAAGAACTGGGTGTTAATTGTGTTGAGCTTATGCCTATTCATGAATTTGATGAATTTGAAAATTCACGCATTTCTCCTGCAACAGGAAAAATGCTTATGAATTATTGGGGATACAGTAACGTTGGTTTTTTTGCCCCAAAGGCTGGTTTAGCTGCAACTGGTAAATTCGGCATGCAGGTTGATGAATGCAAAACTCTAATAAGAGAACTTCATAAAAATGGTATCGAGGTAATTCTTGATGTCGTTTTTAATCACACCGCAGAAGGAAATGAAAAAGGGCCTTACATCTCTTACCGAGGAATAGATAACAAAACATATTATCTTCTTACACCTGAAGGATATTATTTCAATTTTTCGGGTTGTGGAAATACGCTAAATTGTAACAACCCTATTGTTAGAAGCATGATCCTCGACTGTCTTCGCTACTGGGCATCGGATTATCATGTTGATGGCTTTCGGTTTGATCTTGCAACTATCTTAGGACGTGACCAGAATGGCGCACCAATGAGCAGCCCACCTTTATTAGAGACTCTTGCATTTGATCCTATTTTAGGGAAGTGCAAATTAATTGCTGAAGCTTGGGATGCAGGAGGATTGTATCAAGTAGGAAGTTTTCCGTCCTGGGGTAGATGGGCTGAATGGAATGGAAAATACCGTGATGATTTAAGGAAATTTTTAAAAGGCGAACCAGGAATGGTTGGCCCTATGTCGCAAAGGCTTCAGGGTTCTCCGGATATGTATCGATGGGAAGATCGAGGAGCATGTGCTTCGGTGAATTTTATAACCGCCCATGATGGTTTTACCCTCTATGACATGGTTTCGTATAACCAAAAAAATAATGAGGCAAATGGAGAGAATAATAACGATGGGGGCAATGATAATTATAGCTGGAACTGTGGGGTTGAAGGGGAAACAGATGACCCTGAAATCAACCGTTTGCGTTTAAAGCAGATGAAAAATGCTGCTGCAATGCTTTTGGTAAGCCAGGGTACGCCAATGATTCTAGCAGGCGATGAAGTGGCAAATACACAAGGGGGAAACAATAATGCTTATTGCCAGGACAATGAAATATCATGGATAGACTGGTCACGGTTTGAAAAGAACAAGGATATTTTTAATTTCTTTTGCAAGATGATCGCTTATCGCAAAGCGCACCCTGTGCTTAGAAGTCGAACGCATTTTTTGAATAAGGATTACAAAGGAAGCGGATATGCAGATATTACTTGGCATGGAGTTGAGGCATGGAATGCTGATTGGTCGCCAGAAACTAGGACACTTGCTTTTATGCTTTGTGGCATGCATGCAAAAGGCGGAACATGCGATGACAATTCAATTTATGTTGCAATGAACATGCACTGGGATGCGCATTCTTTTAAAATACCTGAATTGCCAGATTATATGTCGTGGTTCCTTTTTGTAAATACTGATGCGAAAAGTCCAAATGATATATGTGCACCTGGCAAAGAGAAAAAAAATAAAAATCAGTCTGAATTCTTGGTAGGTCCTCGTTCAGTTGTAATATTAACTGGCAAGGATAATAAATAAAAAGGAGAAATAACTTATGGCGTCTGAATTTACAATCACTTTCGAAAATGATATCGTAACCATTGATTTGCCCAGCCGTTTGGATGCAACAAATACGGAAGGTCTTCAAAATGATTTGAAGGAATTCATTGGCAAAAAAGTTGAAAAGTTGGTTTTTGTTGCAACTAATTTAGAATACATTTCAAGCGCAGGGCTTAGGGTCATTATTTTTGCAAAACAGAAAATAGGAGTTGATGCACACATTTTTTTAATAGGAGCTGCTGATTCTATTTTAAACGTTATTAAAATGAGCGGCCTTGATAACTTTATGACAATTCAGGATAGTTTGTAAAAATAATTCTTGTAGACAGATTGAAAGGGATTTTTATTTACGGATTAACATGCATTATTGTAAAAAGTCAATATTGGGATAAAAATGGAAAATTTAAAATTACCAGCAAAGTTAGAAAATTTGCAAAAGATGTTTAGTTTTATTAAAGAAGCCTCTTCACGTCAGGGGTTTCCAGAAGAGCTGATCGATAAAATTCAACTTGCATGTGAGGAAGCATTAGTTAATGTTATCAGTTATGCCTATCCTTCTGGCGAAGGCGATTTATCCATCTATTGTGAGAACAAAGAGAACTGTATTGAAATTGTAATTAGTGACTCGGGAATTCCTTTTGATCCTTTATCGATTTCTGATCCGGACATTTTTTCGCCGATTGAAGAAAGAAAAATAGGCGGTTTGGGAATATTTATGATGAAGGAAATAATGGATGGAGTAAAATACAAAAGAGATGAAACTCAAAATATTTTAACTTTGACGAAATATAATTCCTGTCATCCAAAAGCAACACATTGCGACAAGAAAGAAATAAAACCAGCTGCCGACTCTTGTGCTTGCCGGTGGCCGCTTGATTATATGAAAAAGGAAGTTTTTAAAAAGGGCGATTTTCTTTTTAAAAAGGGTGATGCGGCTGAAAAGATGTATTATATTTCAAAAGGTTCTGTGAATTTAGTTGAAATCAATAAGACTGTTAAACATTGTGAAGTCATAGGAGAAATGGGAATTTTTTCACCATTCAAACAGCGTACAGCAACGGCAGTATGTGAGGAAGATTTGGAAACGTTCACAATGGGGAAGGATGAAGTCATTAAATTCTTTGGAAAAGATCCTTCTTCAGCAATTGAATTGATACAGTTATCGGTAAAACGTTTTATGGAAAATTTACAGCAAGAAACAGCTGCCCGTGAACGCATTGAAAGCGAGCTTCGAATTGCTCAAGAAATCCAGATGAGCATGATCCCCAATGTTTTTCCTCAGAAAAAAGAATTTGAACTTTTTGCATTTATAGATCCAGCAAAAGAAGTCGGCGGAGATTTCTATGATTTTTTCTTTATCGATGACAAACGCATATGTTTTGTTATTGGCGATGTCTCCGGAAAGGGTGTTCCCGCCGCGCTTTTTATGGCGATTACTAGAACTCTGATAAAAAACGAGGCAAAACGTGGTTTAGATACGGATGAAATTCTTGCCAGGGTCAATAACATCATATGCCCAGACAATTCTACTTGTCAGTTTGTAACTGTTTTTTGTGTAATAATGGACATAAAAACCGGAGAATTACAATTTTGTAATGCCGGGCATAATCCTCCTTTGCTTTGCGATAAAGATGGATGCCTTATTTGTACAAAAAATGATCCTGATTGTGAAAGAAAAGGATGCTTTGATTACCTTAAAGTTCCTGGAGGTTTTGTTGTGGGAGTGATCGAAAATACAAAATGTGAAAAAAAGACTATGAAGCTTAACCCCGGCGATATTCTTTTTCTTTATACCGATGGTGTCACTGAGGCAATGAATCCTAAGCAGGAACAGTTTTCAGAAGAAAGATTAGGTAAAAGTCTTACCGCTTTAAAAGATAATGATATTACAGATATTATTGCTCGATTAAGAAAAGAGATTTTAGTCTTTGCAAGTGGCGCACAGCAATCAGATGATATTACAATGCTTGCTGTACGCTATCTTGGTTAGATTATATAAGCGTAAAAGCGTAATTGAAGGAATTTGATAATTTTAAAGTTAATAAAGGAGTGAATATGCATAAAAAAAAGAAAATAGGAATACTTATTGAGGGGGATTATTATGAACCGGAGATTTGGTATTATAAATTTCGTTTTGCAGAAGAAGGGTTCGATGTCCATTTTTTAAGCCGTCTTTGGGGTCAATCATCACTTACCTTTTTTGGGCATGAATTTCGAGCGCCTATAGAATGTCATGACAGTTTTGAGACCATTGATGAAGAAATGTTGAAAACATACGCTGCGATTATTGTTCCTGCAGGGATAGTCGCTGATCGATTGCGCTATACGGAAGACATTAAAAAACTTCCACCAGCCGTTGAATTTATGAAAAAAGCCTTTGAACATAAACATATTGTTAAAGGTATTATTTGTCATGGTATGTGGCTTTTAGCTTCGTGTCCGGAATTGGTTAAAGGACGTAAAGTTGTTGTGCATAATAATCTTTTGGGCGATGCGAAGAATATGGGCGCTTTTTATATGGATCAAGATGTTGTTGTGGATGATGATCTTGTTACAGCTAGAACCGGCGGACATTGTAATGTATTTGCAAAAATGATCATTGAATTGGTGCATCAGATCAATTAAAAGCAGAAGAAGCATTTATTAATTTAGGAAACATTTTAAAAAAGAAAGTTTTTATGAGTGCATATGTAATCATTGATGTTGATGTTAAAGATCAGGCTCAATATTCAGAATACATGAAAAAAGGAGCTCCGACGATTTTTGCGTATGGAGGAGAACCGCTTGTCAGAGGGGGCAAGACTGAAGTTTGGGAAGGTGCTTGGGATCCTAAACGTATTATTGTATTAAAATTTAAAACAATGGATGAAGCTCGAAAATGGTATGAATCTTCTGATTACAAAGAAGCTAAAAAGATAAGACTTAGTGCGGCTTCAGGTAATGTTATTTGTGTCGAAGGCATATAGGAAGGAGAAAAAAATGTACTGCTTTTTTAAAAAACTTGAAGAAATGGATATGGGTGGCGGTGTCATCCGTAAATATTTTGGAGAGGGAGGAAAAATGAATGCCCAGCATTGGGACATGGCTGATCAGAGTGTAGTTAAGATGCATAAACATTCGCAGGAACAATTTGGGTATATTATCAAAGGTGGTTTTAAAATGATCATCGGCGATGAGACAGCGGAACTCAAAGCAGGCGATGCGTATTTTATTCCGGCGGATGTATTACATGAGTTTGTTGCTGTAGGGCAAACAGAGGCGATTGATGTTTTTAGCCCTGTAAAAACGGATTTCCCTTGGTTGGAAAAATAGTCAGTTTTAAAACGTAACAAAAAGGGGAGCGTCTTTGACGCCAAAGAATATAATTACAATTACTAATTAGAAACAAAGGAGAAAGAAAATGGGAAAAAAAGTATTGATTTGCGCTACAAATTATGGAACTTGGGGTGAAGAGCTTCAGGCACCTTGGGATATCATTAAGGCAGCCGGCCACGCAGTGACATTGGCGACACCTTTAGGAAAAAAACCATTACCTTTAGCTATCAGCGTTGATTCAGCGTTTGTTGACCCTGTAATTAATGCTGCTACTAATCCAGCAGATGTATGTAAAAGAATTAAAGAATTAACAGACGGGAAAGAATGGGACAATCCTATTACTTTTAAAGATGCTAAAATGGAAGATTATGATTGTATCGTCCTTACCGGTGGTTTAGGCGCAATGATCGATATGGCTAACAATTGGGCTCTTCATAAACTGATCAGGGATGCTGTAATATCAAATAAACTGGTTGGTGCTCTTTGTTATTCTGTCAGTGCTCTTGTTTTCTTGAGAGATCCTCAACAAGACATGAAGAGTATTATCTATGGCAAGAAAATTGCAGCTCACCCTGCATCATGGGATTTCTATGGTCCAGGATGGGACTTCACTTATGATCTTTACGGAGCAACTCCTGATAATAATGGAACAGATGTTCATACTCCTGGTTTTCTTTGGCCATTAGAACATTTAGTGAGAGATGCCGTAGGGCCTAATGGAACATGTGTTGCAAATACTAAAGCAAATCGGGATAATCCAGAAGTTGCTTATGATTGGCCATTTGTAACAGGAACTTCTGTTGAATCTTCAATTGCTTATGGCAAGAAGATCGTAGAAGTTTTAGCTACATTAGACGAAGAATAAAGTAATTAAATGCAGGGAGCAGGTTTTAAAGCTGCTCCCTGCATATGAATCATTTTTTAATTATTGAAAAACCACAGGAGTTAAATCATGCCTGCAATTACGATCCAATCCTTAGAACTTACCGATGAACAAAAAGAGATCCTTGCCGATAAATACATTACCATTTTTTCTGAAATATCAAAAGTCCCAAAAGACAGGATCTATTTATTTTTCGACGGGTATACGCTTGATAATGCGGCCTGTAATGGAGAGATGTTTGCAAAACATCCGCCAAAATTAGCAATAGGAAAATTTAGCCAGCAAAAGCAGGGTGAATAAAAGATTAAATTTGATTTTAAAAAAAGGGGAAGAATATGGATGTCAATGAAGCAATTGTAAAAACGTTGGAATTAACTGGTGTTGATCATGTTTTTGGCGGCTCAGGTCAGGTCAATGGCTCAATGCTTTTGGCGTTGAAGAAATCCGAACATATAAAGACAGTTATTATTCGCAATGAACAGGCTGCATCGTTCATGGCTTGTGGATATTCCATGTTCTCCGATAAGCTTGGTGTGTGTTTTGCAACAGGTGGCCCGGGAGAATTTAATTTGCTTTCCGGTTTGGCGGTTGCTCTTTCGGATTCGCTTCCTATTCTTGCTATCTCAGGATACACTTCAGCTCGTGACAGAGGCAAAGGAGCGCTTAATGAATCAACAGGTTTAAGCAGGACTCCGGATTCTCCAAAGATGTTCAATGCAACAACAAAAAAATCTTTTATTATCGAAGACCCTGAAAAAACTTGTGACATTTTAGAAGAAGCCATTAATTTAGCTTTTGAAGGCAGGCCTGGGCCGGTACATATTCATGTTCCTAAAGATGTTACCGTCATGAAGGTCAATAATTTTAGAGAGATAAAGTTGAACATTCAGCCAATTTTACCATCGATAGAACAAATAGAAGGTGCAGCACAGGCGCTAGCAAATGCGATAAAAAATGATGAACAGATAATGGCAATTGTTGGATACGGAACTATAAGAAGTCACGCCGAAAAGGAGATTTTAACCTTTTTAGAAAAATTTCAAATCCCTTTTACTGCTACTATGGATGCCAAAGGGATTATTCCTGAAAATCATCCATTGTGCTTGGGTGTTTACGGGACATCTGGTGATCTTGGAGCGAACAAATATTTTGATGCTTCTAAAACGATCCTTGCTATAGGAAATTCATTTGCCCAGAATGCGACATTTGGTTTTAAACCGGATCTTTTTGAGGGTAAAAAATTAATTTATATTAATATTGACAATCACGAGTTAAATAAATTTTACAAAGCGGATTATCCTATCCTTAGTGATGCAAAGCCGGCTATTGCAGGGTTAATGAATAAAATCTCAAAGCAAGTTGAAAGTGTCCCAGTTAAAACAGTACAAAAAGAAAAGTGGCATGATTCTCCTATTGATTATGACGGGACAAAGATCCATCCTGGTGAGTTAGTAAAGGCTATTTCGAAAAATTTGCCTGAGAACTCAATTATAATAGGAGATGCTGGCTCACATATGTTGTGGCTAAATTGTTATTTGAATTTAGATAAGCATCAATTGTATCAGAACCCTGGAAGTTTTGGACCTATGGCAAGCCATGTTAATGGATCCATAGGTGTTAAATGCGCGAATCCAAGCAGGACAGTTGTCTGCGGTTGTGGCGACGGAGCATATCAGATGGCAGGTTTTGAGCTGATGACAGCTATACAATACGATATCCCGGTTGTATGGGTTATTTTTAACAACGGTGAGTTCAATGTCATTAAGAAATTCCTTTTAAATATTTTTGGAGATCAGGCCTTCATGCAGTTCACAAATCCTGATTTTGTAAAATATTCTGACGCTTGCAAGGCATTCGGAGCCCGGGTTGAAAAACTGGAAGATTTTGATGCAGTGTTTCAGCAGGCCCTGACCTGTGGTAAAGCCGCGATCATTGATGTGGTTGTTGAATCTGAAGTCTATCCGCCATTTGGACTTGGAAAAGTTTAATGAAGATAGGGCATGTCGGTATCAGCGTTTCAAATTTAAAAAGATCAATAGCTTTTTATAAAAAGCATTTTGACTTAGATTGTGTAGAAAAATATCATTTTAAAGATAAAGGAATGACAATCGCTATTTTGAAAAAAGGCGATTTTATTTTAGAATTTTTTGAATTTAAGAAATTTAAACCATTACCCAAATACCGCAAGACATTAGACGCTGACTTAAGTACGGTTGGTGTTAAACACTTTTCGGTTGAAGTTGATGATATATTTAAAATATTCAAAAATTTTAAAAAGGCAAGGGTTCCATTTGAAAAAGAAATGCAAACATTCAATAATGGAGCCCATTATTTCTTTATTAAAGACCCCGATGGTATTTTAATTGAGATTATGTCTAAGCCATGATCAGACATGTGCTTTTTAAAAAGTGTAAAGAAACAACTAAGTTAGTTGAATTAATGGAGGGGATATGAAAGTCCAAAAAATATTTAGAATGCCTGATGCCGGGGCGATCAAAAATTATGATAAAGAAGGGAAAGAGATCTTTCCTATTCACAAAGATGATCTGTGGGGTCAGAACGGCTGTTACGTAGTTAACCCGATGTCTTTTTCTAAATTGGGTAAACAAGGCAAGGCAATGAGTGACTCTTCAAGCTGGGAGGCTGGCTATCGTACGGTTTTGGATAATAATACTGGACTTGTTTGGGAAGTAAAGTCCCCGAAAAAAAGTGATATTAATTATTGTGAAAACAAATATACTTGGAAAAAAGCGAAAGACGCTTATATTAAAGATCTCAATAAAAAGAAATATGGGGGATTTTCTGATTGGAGGCTTCCCAATAAAGATGAATTAAGGTCTATCATAGACTACAGTAAAATTGGTCCCGCAGTTGATACCCATTATTTTCCAAATTGCAGAAGTGATTTTTATTGGACGGCAGTACCTTACAATATGCAAAAACCTTTTGTTTGGGGGATTTTCTTCGGGCTTGGAAGCGGCATTTGTTACTCGCCTTTAAGCGAGCGTTATGTTCGTGCTGTAAGAGGCGGGTACAATAAAAGTTTCGGTAAGGATGATCCATCACGGTTTAAAGATAATAACGATGGTACGATTACCGATCCTCTTACCGGTTTAATGTGGCAGAAAGGCGAGAATGAGCGTATGGATTGGTACAGTGCGCTTAAATTCTGCAAAGATATGCGTTTATCTGATCATTCTGACTGGCGTTTGCCAAATTTAAAAGAATTGAATTCTATACTTAATTTAAACTACGAAAATAAGTGGTGGTATTACAAAGAATATTTCCCTGCAGAAGGATTAACCCCTCCGCTGCTTCATTATTTTTCTTCAACGCCTTACGAGGGCATTTATGTATGGGTAACTAATTTTTGTTTCGGTTATGACGGGTATTATGCTAACAAGAATGCTCATCTTCTTTTTAGGGCGGTTAGAAATGTTGAGGCTATAGCCTCCAAAGAAAAACCGCATTTTAAATTCCCGGATTCAGGCCAGAAGAAATGTTATAACGATGAAGGTGGCATAATCAAAGCTCCTAAAAAGGAAGCACAATATTTTGGTCAGGACGGTACGTATTCACTAAATCCTCTTTCTTTTACTAAATTGGCAGACGGTGCAAAGGCCCTTGATGAAAAAGCTGATTGGAAAAAAGGCTTGAGAATGGTCAAGGATAATAATACCGGGCTTGTATGGGAAACAAAATCCCCGAATGAAAATGATCACAATTTTAAAGGTAGTTGTTACTCATGGCAAGATGCGCATGATTTTGTGGAAGGGTTAAATAAAAAATGCTACGGCGGTTTTAGAGATTGGAGATTGCCAAACAGAGAAGAGCTGAGGATGCTCGTTGATTACAATGGTCAGATACCAGCAACAGATGGAAAGTTTTTTGCTGATTGTCTTCCTGCTTTTTACTGGTCAAAAGATTCGAATGTGCAGGACCCGATCCTTGCATGGGTGGTTTATTTTGCTTACGGCTGTGCAATTAGCTATTTGAAAAACTTTTATTATCCAGTACGAGCTGTTAGAGGTGGGTACAGTCTCGGGTTTGGCGATATTCAAAATTACGCATTTAAAGATAATAATGATGGAACAGTTTCTGATCTAAACACAGGGTTGGTGTGGAAAAAAGATGAAGGCCCTGAACTTAACTGGGAAGAGGCTCTTAAATATTGTCAGGAATTAAACTTTGGAGGCCATTCTGGATGGAGGCTGCCAACGATCAGAGAGATGGGTTCCTTAATGGATCTTTCTTTCAAAGATGGAGTTTGGTTTAACAAAGAATTCTTTCCGGGAACCAAAACTGCGCCGCTCGGATTCTACTGGT